>NZ_JBFRHD010000021.1:0-137328 GCF_052115685.1 Cupriavidus sp. 2KB_3 | reverse complement strand
TGTCTATTTCATGGCGTTTGGCGATCTCACCATAGCCTGCCTGACCGTCCAGGTAGCTCTGGATAACTGTCAGCCTGAACTGCTCCGAGTACCGATACATGAAAAAACACCCCAAAAGTTGGTGTCCAACTTTTGGGGTGCAGTTCATCATGCGTGGCTTTTTTTCATGGGCAGTCCGCTCGGTGCCTCAGTCCTTCAAAAACATCTCCTGGAGGTCGTTCAGGAAACGCCGGCCCAGTTCGGTCGGGCGGATCGTGGCGAGGTCCGCTTCCAGCAGGCCCTTCTTCTCGGCCTCGGCCAGCGTCTTGCTAATGGTGTGCAGCGGCAGGCCGGTGTAGTCGTGAAAGCTCGATGCCGGCACGCCGTCGGTCAGCCGCAGCGCGTTGAGCATGAACTCGAACGGCAGTTCGTCGGCGCTCACATCGCGTGCTTCCTGCACCGCGTTGCCGGCCATGGCTTCCCGCATGTAGGTGGCGGGGTGCTTGTGCCGCATCTGGCGCAGCACCCGGTGCGGGAACGACAGCTTGCCGTGCGCGCCCGCCCCGATGCCTAGGTAGTCGCCAAAACGCCAGTAATTGAGGTTGTGGCGCGCCTCCCGGTGCGGCTTGCCGTAGGCCGAGGTCTCGTAGTGCCGGAAGCCGGCCTCGCCGGTGCGGGCCTCGATGAGGTCCTGCATCTCGTAGGCGATGTCCTCGTCCGGCAGCGCGGGCGGGTACTTGGCGAACAGCGTGTTCGGCTCCAGCGTCAGGTGGTACATCGACAGGTGCGTGGTGCCATAAGCCAGCGCCGCTTCAAGGTCGCGCACGCATTCCTCCACGGTCTGGCCCGGCAGCGCGTACATTAGGTCGAGGTTCACGTTGTCGAAGCTGGCCTGGGCGATGTCGATGGCCGCGCGCGCCTCGCGCTCGCCGTGGATGCGGCCCAGCGCCTGGAGATGCCGGTCGCTGAAGCTCTGGATGCCGATCGACAGCCGGTTGACGCCGCTCGCGCGATAGCTCGCGAACCGCTCGGCCTCGAAGGTGCCGGGGTTGGCTTCCATCGTGATCTCGGCGTCGGCATCGAGCGGCAGCAGCGCGCGGATATCCGACAGCAGCCGGTCCATGCCGGCGGCGGACAGCAGGCTTGGCGTGCCCCCGCCGATGAACACCGTATGCACGGGGCGGCCCCAGACCAGCGGCAGCGATTGTTCCAGGTCGGCGCGCAGGGCGTCGAGGTAGGCGTCTTCGGGGATGTCGTGGCTGTCTTGTCCGCCAACGGTGCCAGGCGCCGCGTGCGAGTTGAAATCGCAATACGGACACTTGCGCACGCACCACGGGATATGCACGTAGAGCGAGAGCGGCGGGGAGCCGGGCAGGGCGATCTGGCCCGGCTTGAGCCAGAGTTGCTGGTTGTCGGCGGGAGAAACGGCGACGGAAACAGCCGGCTTGCCGCTGCCGACGGGGTGAATCGGAATCATGCGCGAACCTTCAGGCTGGCCGCCTGGAGCCGGGCCACCAGGCCCTGGAGCGCCAGCGCGCGGTGACTGATGGCGTTCTTCTCTTCCGCGCTCAGTTCGGCGGCCGTCTTGCCGATGCGCGGGAGCAGGAAATGCGGGTCGTAGCCGAAGCCGCCGGCGCCGCGGGGGGCATCGACCACCTCGCCGGCCCAGGTGCCCTCGGCGATGATCGGCCGCGGGTCGTCGGCATGGCGTACCAGCACCAGCACGCAGTAGTAGTGCGCGTGGCGATTGAGCTTGCCGGCCAACTGCGAGATCAGGTGCGCGTTGTTGGCCGCGTCGGACTTCGGCTTGCCCACGCGCTGCGCGTAGCGGGCCGAATACACGCCCGGGGCGCCGTCCAGCGCGTCCACGCAGATGCCTGAGTCGTCGGCGAGCGCCGGCATGCCGGAGAGCCGGCTGGCGTGGCGTGCCTTGGCCAGCGCGTTCTCGACGAAGGTCGGATGCGGTTCCTCGGCTTCGGGAATGCCGAGGTCGCCCTGCGGCACCACGTCGATGCCCAGCGGCATCAGCAGCGCGCCGAACTCGCTCAGCTTGCCGGGATTGTTGGAGGCCAGCACAAGGCGTTGCATCGTCATCCCCTTTTGCTTTGCACGGTTCTCGTCGCTTACAGGCCGAGCGCCAGCTTCTGGTGGCGTACGAGGTCGGCAATGCCGGCTTCGGCCAGGCCCGTCATGGCGTCCAGGTCGGCGCGGCTGAACGGCACGCCTTCAGCGGTGCCCTGCACTTCGACGAAGCCGCCGCTGCCGGTCATCACCACGTTCATGTCGGTGTCGCAGCTGCTGTCCTCGGCGTAGTCGAGGTCGAGCACGGGCACGCCATCGACCATGCCCACGGAAACCGCGGCCACGAAGTCAAGAATTGGACTTTTTGCGATCAGGCCATCGGCCAGCATCTTGCTCACGGCATCATGGGCGGCCACGAAGGCGCCGGTGATGGCGGCCGTGCGGGTGCCGCCATCGGCCTGGAGCACGTCGCAATCGAGATGGAGGGTGTACTCGCCCAGCGCGCCGAGGTCGAACACCGTGCGCATGGCGCGGCCAATCAGGCGCTGGATCTCCTGCGTGCGGCCGGTCTGCTTGCCGCGCGCGGCCTCGCGGTCGGAGCGGGTGTGCGTGGCGCGGGGCAGCATGCCGTACTCGGCCGTGACCCAGCCTTCGCCGCTGCCCTTCTTGTGCGGCGGCACCTTGGCCAGCACGCTGGCCGTGCACAGCACCTTGGTATCGCCAAAGGCACTCAGCACGGCACCTTCCGCGTGGCGGGTGTAGTGGCGGGTCAGGGTGATGGGTCGCAGCGCATCGGCTGCGCGTCCGCTGGGTCGCATGGGGATCTTTCGTTGGAGTCGGGTGAGACCGCGATTCTAACGCCGGCGGGCCATGCGTGCCCGCCGGCATCCCGTGCGCGATACTTCAGCGCATGAAATTGGTGGTCTTGTCGATCGCGGCGCGAATCTCGGCAATCGACCGTTCGATCTCTTCCTCGGACAGCAGGTCGCTCTCGTTGCCCGTCCGCTCCAGGATCGACGTGGTGAAGGCGTTCAGCGGCAGGGTGTCGGTGAGCACGGCGTCGTCGTTCGGCACGGTAGCGTCGGCTTCCCACATCATGGCGATGGCTGTGGTGTTGTCGGCACCTTCGCCCGCGTTTTGAAGCGCCTGTTCGATCATGTCCGGAATGGCGTGCACCACCGACAGGCTGGTCACCTTGTCGACGATGACCTTTTCTTCCAGCGCGCCCCACAGGCCGTCCGAGCACAGCATCGCCACGTCGCCCGGTTCCAGGCGCACGGGTCCGCCGATGTCGATCAGCGGCAGGTTGGGCGAGCCAAGGCAGTTGTACAGCTTGTTGCGCTCGGGGTGGTTGGCCACGTCCATCGGCAGTACGCGCTCCTGCTGGAGCAGGTTTTCGATCTTCGAGTGGTCGCGCGTGCGGGTGAGCAGCGTGCCCTTGCGGATCAGGTACAGGCGCGAATCCCCCGCGTGGGCCCAGTGGATCTGGCCGTTCTGGATCAGGCAGCAGACCACGGTGGTGCGCGGCACGTCCGCCAGGCGGTTGGCTTCGGCGTAGCGATGGATCTCGCGATGCGCCAGCATGACCGTGTCCTGGAGGAAGTCCGCCGGATTGCGGATGGCCGGGCGGGCCTGGGTCTGGAACTGGCGCGCCAGCGTCTGCAGGGCTTGCTGCGCGGCGACTTCGCCCAGCGCATGGCCGCCCAGGCCGTCGGCCAGCACCATCAGCAGGGCGTCACGCGTGAAGCAGTAGCCCATGCGGTCCTGGTTGATACGGCGGCCGCCTTTCCGGCTTTCCTGGTAGACGGAGAATCGCATGTTGTCGTGAGTTCGGTCAGGGCCGGCCCGGCGGGTGCGCGGGGCCGACGCGTAGTGATTTAATCGCCGCTCTGCGTGGTGGCGGTGTCGTCGCGGCGGCGCAGCAGGGTCATGAAGCGGCTCGTTGCGTTCATGCGTTCGGTAACGGGCCCGGCGGGGTTGGCCGCTGCCGCGGCGGCCGATTGCTCGCCCAGCGCGTTGCTCTGGTCACGCAACTCCTTCTGGAGGCGGAACACGCTTTGCGGGCGCTCGGACGGCGTGAGCCGGAGGCACCATTCCACGAGGTCCACCAGCCCGTTGGTATAGGTGGCGCGCAGGCGGGCGATCGATTCGCCCATGCGGTCTTCCTTCTCGCGCTGATTGGCTTCCTGCGGCGGCATGCCGGCCATGCACGCGTAGAGCGTGGCGCCCAGGCTGTAGATGTCGGTCCAGGGTCCGAGGTCGCTGTGCTTGCCGTAGAGTTCGGGCGCGGCGAAACCGGGGGTGTACATCGGCTGGAAGCGGGCGGCCTCCATGGTCAGGATCTGCCGCGCGGCGCCGAAGTCGAGCAGGATCGGCGATTCGTCCTCGCGCAGGTAGATATTGCCGGGCTTGATGTCCAGATGCAGCAGCTTGTGGATATGGACTTCGCGCAGCCCGCTCATCAGGTCGTGGAACACCTTGCGGATGAATCGCTCGCGCAGGACCTTGGGCTTGCCCTGCTGCCGGGCCTGCAGGATATGCTCCTGCAGCGTCTTGCCCAGCTCGTAGTTCATGACCATGTAGACCGTGGAGTTCTCGCGGAAGAAGTTCACCACGCGCACCACGCTCGGATGGGAAATGCGTGCCAGCGAGCGGCCTTCCTCGAAGAAGTATTTCAGGCCCAGGCGAAACGAGGCCGCGTTCTCGTCCGGGACGACCGGAATCAGCTCGCCAGGGTTGCGGCGGGCCAGCGAGGACGGCAGGTATTCCTTGATGGCCACCGGGGCGCCGGTTTCATCGGTGGCGAGGTAGACGAAACTGAACCCCCCGCTGGCCAACTTCTTTACAATACGGTAGTTGGCCAGCAGCGTGCCGATGGGCAGCGGCGCACTCTTGGGTTGGTTAGCGCCCTTGGACTCTGTCATAGGATTCGGGACCTCATTTGCTCCCGGATTCTCCCGGCTAATCGATCACTTGTAAAGAAAACATTAGCGGGGACTGTTGCCAAAAATCCGCGTTTTCCAACCGGGTTTTTCGTTGATTTTCTGCCCGGCCGGCGCGCTGCCGGCGCCCCCGCCCCGGTGCGGGCTTGCGCCCCCCGGCGGCTGGCGATAACCGCTCCGATTTACCCGTATTTCGACCCTTTCCGACCCTTTCCGACTCTTACGCGAGATAACCGACAATGATCCACAGCATGACAGGGTATGGCCTGGCGACGCGCCAGGCGCCGCTGACTAACGCCAAGGGCGAGCCCAGCGGCCGGACCGCATCGGTTTCGGTGGAATTCCGGACTGTCAATTCGCGTTTTCTCGACCTGTTGTTCCGCGCCCCCGAGGAATGCCGCGCGTTCGAGCCCGCCCTGCGCGAGATGCTCATGGGCGAGCTGTCGCGTGGCAAGCTGGAGTGCCGCATCAACCTGCAGCGCACCGATAACGGCGGCGCCACGCTGGCGCTGAACCAGGGCCTGCTGGACCAGATCCGCGCGCTGGAGTCCACCGTGGCCGCCACCTTCAGCGGCGCCGGTTCGCTGCGCATGGGCGAGATCCTGCGCTGGCCCGGCGTGCTGGTGGAGCCGGAACTGTCGCAGGAGTCCCTGCGCGAGGCTGTCACGGGTGCCGCGCGTGAAGCGCTGAACCAGCTGCTGGAAGCGCGTCGGCGCGAGGGCGAGGCCCTCAAGGCCACGCTCATGGAGCGCATCGACGCCATGCTGGCCATCGTCGAGCGCCTGACGCCGACCATCCCGCAACTGATCGCCCATCACCAGGAAAAGCTGACCGAGCGCCTCCAGGAGGCGTTCAACCTGGCCGCGCCGTCCGGCATGCCGTCGATGAGCCGCGACGAGATCGGCGAGCGCATCCGCCAGGAAGCCACGGTGTACGGCATCCGCATCGATATTGCCGAGGAGCTGTCGCGCCTGCAGGCCCACCTCAACGAAACGCGGCATATCCTGAAGAAGGGCGGTCAGGTCGGCAAGCGGCTCGACTTCATGATGCAGGAGCTGAACCGCGAGGCGAACACGCTTGGCTCGAAGGCCGCCGCCAAGGAGCTGGCCGATGCGTCGATGGAGCTCAAGTTGCTGATCGAGCAGATGCGCGAACAGATCCAGAATCTCGAATAAGTCCTAAACCAGATCACAGATCATGAGTGAAACGTCCCACACCGCGTCCCAGTCCGCGCCGCACGTCGCCATCGACACCGCCTACCCCGGCAACCTGTTCATGGTGGTGGCCCCGTCCGGCGCCGGCAAGTCCACGCTGGTGAACAAGCTGCTGTCGCAGGATTCGGCCATCCGCCTCTCGATCTCACACACCACGCGCAAGCCGCGCCCGGGCGAGCAAAACGGCCGCGAGTACCATTTCACGACCGTGGACGAGTTCCGCGCCGCGCGCGACCGGGGCGAGTTCCTGGAATGGGCCGAGGTGCACGGCAACTACTACGCCACGTCCCAGGTCTGGATCGAGCAGCAGATGGCCCAGGGCAACGACGTGCTGCTCGAGATCGACTGGCAGGGCGCCCAGCAGGTGCACAAGCGGTTCTCGAACGCGGTGGAGATCTTCATCCTGCCGCCGTCGCTGACCGCGCTCGAGGAGCGGCTCAAGAAACGCGGCCAGGACGAGCCGAACGTGATCGTGCGCCGCCTGCTGGCCGCGGGCAGCGAAATGTCGCATGCGTCGGAGTCGGACTACGTCATCATCAACGAGGTATTCGATGATGCGCTGGCGCAGCTGAAAGACGTCGTTCGTGCCACCCGTCTGCGCTTTTCGTCGCAGAAGGCACGCCACAACGAGCTGTTCATCGAGCTGGGCATTCACTGACCGAAGGTCGGTGCCCAAGGGTCGGCCGGAACGTTTCCGGCCGCGTGCTGTAAAATGACGGCCTGTCGAACAGGTTTTGTCCCAAGGTGGATTCAATATGGCGCGTATTACCGTCGAAGATTGTCTGAAACACATCCCGAACCGCTTTGAGCTTGCGCTCGCCGCGACGTACCGGGCACGCCAGCTGGTGCAGGGCCATACGCCCAAGGTCGAGGCCAAGGACAAGCCCACCGTGGTGGCGCTGCGCGAGATCGCGTCCGGCCAGGTCGGCATCGAGATGCTGAAGAAGGTACCGACCTGATTGCCAGGGCGGCCTGTGGTGCATCGTTGTCTCGCGTACGTGCGGATTCAGCCGCGCATTCGTCCGGATTCCAGGGGCCGCCCCCATGTCTTCATCGTCGTCCAAGTCCGCGATCCATCCCGCGATCGTCCCGCCGGGCCCGCCCGGCGTACGGACGGACGGCGAACGGCCGGCATTGGGCCCCGTTGCCGCCGCCAGCGTGGCGCCGGGCGCCCCCTTGCCTGCCACGCCCTCCGCACTGCCGGTGTCGGTCGGCTTGCCGCCTGCGCCGCCGGGCTCACCCGGAGGTAGGCGCGCCATGTCTGGCCAGATGCCGATGACCGCCCGAACCGGCGCCCCGAACCTGCCCGATCCGCTCGGCGACAACGTCGTCGGGGAGCGGTCTGTCGTGCCGCCGCTGCAGGGTAAGTCACGTGCGGGCCTGGCCAGCGAACTCGTGGCCGAGCCCGTCGAGGGCACCCTGCCGGCCGCGCCGGCGGGCGAGCTGTTCATCGACGCAGTGCTGGCGCAGTCATACCGGCATTTCTTTGGTCCGACCTCGCAGCCGGCGGTGCCGCCGCGCCAGCAGGTCATCTCCATCGCCCGGCTGATGGAGAAGCTCGCGTACCTGAAGCCCGCCGATCAGGCGCTGGTGCGCGAAGCCTTCCAGTTTTCCGACGAGGCCCACCTGGGCCAGTACCGCCAGAGCGGCGAGCCCTACATCACCCATCCGGTGGCGGTGGCGGAGCTGTGCGCGGACTGGAAGCTGGACGTCCAGTCGATCATGGCCGCGCTGCTCCATGACGTGATGGAGGATCAGGGCATCACCAAGAGCGAGCTGGCCGAGAAATTCGGTCCCAAGGTCTCGGAACTGGTGGATGGCCTGACCAAGCTGGACAAGCTCGAATTCCAGAGCCGCGAGCAGGCGCAGGCGGAAAGCTTCCGCAAGATGCTGCTGGCGATGGCGCGCGATGTGCGGGTGATCCTGGTCAAGCTCGCCGATCGCACGCACAACATGCGTACGCTCGATTTCGTGCCGCCCGAGAAGCGACGCCGGATCGCGCTCGAAACCATGGAGATCTACGCGCCGATCGCGCACCGGCTGGGTCTCAACACGATTTACCGCGAGCTCCAGGAACTGTCGTTCAAGGTGGGCTCGCCGTTCCGCTACGCCACGCTGGAGAAGGCCGTCAAGGCCGCACGCGGCAACCGGCGCGAGGTGGTCAAGCGCATCCTGGAAGCCGCCGAGCGCGCGCTGGCCGACGCTGGCATCGTGGCCGAGCTGTCCGGGCGCGAAAAGACGCTGTACAGCATCTATCGCAAGATGCACGACAAGCAGCTGTCGTTCTCGCAGGTGCTGGACGTCTACGGCTTCCGCGTGGTGGTGGAAACGCAGATGCACTGCTACATGGCGATGGGCGCGCTGCACAGCCTGTACAAGCCGATGCCGGGCAAGTTCAAGGACTACATCGCGATTCCGAAGATCAACGGCTACCAGTCGCTGCACACGACGCTGGTGGGCCCGTTCGGTACGCCGGTGGAGTTCCAGATCCGCACGCGCGGCATGCACCAGATTGCCGAGGCCGGCGTGGCTGCGCACTGGATGTACAAGCACCAGGCCGATCACGCCAACGATATCCAGCAGCAGGCCCACCAGTGGCTGCAGTCACTGCTGGACATCCAGAGCCAGACCGGCGACTCGCAGGAGTTCCTGGAGCACGTCAAGATCGACCTGTTCCCGGATGCGGTCTACGTGTTCACGCCGAAGGGCCATATCCGCGCACTGCCGCGCGGCGCTACGGCGCTGGACTTCGCCTACGCGGTGCACAGCGACCTGGGCAACCAGTGTGTGGCGGTCAAGATCAACAATGAGCTGCTGCCGCTGCGTACCGAGCTGAAGAGCGGCGATATCGTCGAGGTGGTGACGGCGCCGTACTCGAAGCCGAATCCGGCGTGGCTCGCCTTCGTCCGCACGGGCAAGGCGCGCGCGGCGATCCGGCATTACCTCAAGACCACCAAGCTCGACGAGGCCATCCAGCTGGGCGAGCGCCTGCTGGAGCAGTCGACGCGCCAGCTTGGCATCGAGCTGAAGGCGGTGCCGCAGGCGGTCTGGGATCGCATGATCCAGTGGACCGGCAACAAGCATAAGGAAGACATCTTCGCCGACCTGGCGCTCGGCCGCCGCGTGCCGGCAGTGGTGGCGCGGCGCATGGAGATCCTGCTGCAGGAGCTGTCCGGCGACGTCGACAGCGCGCTGCTGGCCGCCGTGCAGACCTTTGCGGGCGAGGAAGCGCCGGCCGTGCCGATTACCGGCGACGAAGGCATGTCGATGATCTTCTCGGCCTGCTGCCGGCCGATTCCGGGCGATTCGATCGTCGGCTATCTGGGCAAGGGCGAGGGGCTGCAGATCCACGTGCAGGACTGCAAGGTGGCCAAGCGGCTGCACAGCAAGGACCCGGAGCACTGGATCGAGGTCATGTGGGCCAAGAAGACGACGCGCGCCTTCGACGTGTCGATCAAGGTCATGGTGCGCAACGTGAAGGGCATCGTGGCGCGCGTGGCCGCGGACCTGACCGCCGCCGACGCCAACGTGGCCCACGTGGCCATGGAACAGCAGCAGGGCGGCCACCAGGAAGCCACGTACATGCAGTTCGTGATCCAGGTCCAGAACCGCCTGCACCTGGCCAACGTGATGCGTGGGCTGCGGCGCAACCCGGACGTAATCCGGATCTTCCGCGACCGCAACGACGGCTGACGCCTAGTTCACCGCGGCCTTCGCCGGGTAGCGGACTTCCAATATATCGATCTGTTCCATCCCGGCCGGCGTGCGCAGCGGCACGGTGTCGCCCTCGCGCGCCTTGATCAGCGCCTTGGCGATCGGCGAAATCCAGCTCACATGGTTGTTGTCGAGGTCTACCTCGTCCATGCCGACGATGGTGATGGTGGTTTCGTCGCCCGACTGGTTCGCATAGGTGACCGTGGCGCCGAAGAAGACCTGGTCGTTGTCGCCCTGCAGCGAGGGGTCGACGACTTCGGCCTTGTCGAGCCGGCGCGTGAGGAAGCGGATGCGGCGGTCGATCTCGCGCAGCCGCTTCTTGCCGTAGAGATAGTCGCCGTTCTCGGAGCGGTCGCCGTTGGAGGCAGCCCAGGAGACGATCTGCACCACCTCGGGACGCTCCACGTCGATCAGGTGCATCAGCTCGTCGCGCAGCCGGTTGTAGCCCGTGGCGGTAATGTAGTTCTTGGTGCCGGCGGGCAGCGGTGTCGCGCCCTCGGGCAGGTCGTCGTCGTCATCGTTCGACGACTCTTTGACAAAAGCCTTGTTCATGGTCCGGATCACTTCTTCGGGTAGTCATTATAGGAAGTTGCGCGGCCGGAGCGCACCGGGCGAAAAAAATGCGGCGTAGGGGGTTCACAAAACTGAAAACTTCTATATAATCTCATTTCTCGAGTGCGGCTGTAGCTCAGTTGGATAGAGTACTTGGCTACGAACCAAGGGGTCGTGGGTTCGAATCCTGCCAGCCGCGCCACCTATCGAGTCAAAAAGGGCTTCCGGAAACGGAAGCCCTTTTTGCATTCTGGCCTCGATTCTCCGCCCCCGCTCCCCGTATTTCCCTTTCCCTCCCGGAACGCTCCGCCCGCGCACCGCTCAAACCTGCATCGGTCTTGTCGATCGCAGGGAGAACGCGCATGAACCAGGATGAATGGCGGGTGGAGGGCTATCGCGGCATGGATGCCTACGTGCTGGTGTCGTCGCATCGTCAGGCGGTGGCCGGCAGCGTGGCCGACATCGAAACGTATGGCTACGAGGTGCGCGTTGCCGAGGAAGGTGTCGATCCCTCCGATACCGGTGATATCGAGATACTTTCCAGCGGCGGCCACGAATTTGCCACGCGGCACGCGGCCGAAGTGGCGGCTTTCAGTGCTGCCTACGCCCTTATCGACAAACTTTTAGGGCCGGTCAGATAGACAGCAAAGTTCCTTGTGGCCAGTGCAATGACGCATATCACGTCGTGATGCGTCTGTCGGGCCGGAACTTGATCAGGATCATTTTTGATCGGCGGGGTGACCCCTAGTCTGGATGTGGAGCGCGATGTTCGCGCCTTGCAGAAGACAGGAGGTAACCATGCCCGAGTATGAAGGGTTCAAGATCGTCTACGAAGTGATCAATTTGCCGAAGGGCAAGTGGGGGATCCTGATCGAGGTCATCCGGCGCGTGGACGGCGAAATCCTGATGGCCCGGCACAATCCTTTTCCGAGCCATCCTTTCGATACGAAGCTCGAGGCGCTCGAGCATGTGAACCGTTACGTTGCCTCGACGCTTGATGATCTTGATGACGCGCACACGGTGCGGCGTATCGCGTGATCCGCGTCGGTAATGCACAAGAAGAAAACGCCCTTCGCGGGCGTTTTCTTCTTCATGGTGCAGAAAGTGGAAATAGTGGTTGCCTTATGCGGGACGATCCCCCATAATTCATCTCCTTCAGACGCGGGGTGGAGCAGTCTGGCAGCTCGTCGGGCTCATAACCCGAAGGTCGCAGGTTCAAATCCTGCCCCCGCAACCAACACCTCTGAATCCCTCTTCAAACACCTCTGCCGATCCCGGCAGAGCGTTCCTGGCAGTACTTTCCCACATCGTATTTTCAGCGCCTGACGCCTACGCGTGCACCAGCGACGCCGCCTTCGCGAAGGTATCGCGCACCTGCGGCTGGCCTTCGCGCTCGGCCGCCTCGGCGCGATCGGTGAGGCGGCCCTTGAGCACGGCGATATTGCCGCCGCCGCCCAGCTTGGTCGATGCATCGCGCATCAGTTGCGTGAGCTCCTGCGTCACGTCGGCGCCATCGAAGGCGCTGACCGACAGCGCGGACACGCGCTCCAGAAAATTGTTGACCAGCGCTTCATCATGTTGCGGTTCGGGCATGGCTGCTCCTTGTCGAACGATTGTGAGACGCAATTGTGAGACGCAATTGTGAGACGCAGGGCCGGGGGGCGATCAGTACCGGGGTAATTGCGGCGTGATACGCCGCCGTGCGGGCTTCAGCGCCCGCGTGGGCCAGAGCACGTAGTTCGTATGCGGGTCCATCGGCTTGCCGAAGTACGAGACCCACACCTGCACGCCTTGTTCGGTTTCGGAAACGATCGCGGCCACGGCACGGGCGGCGACGGAAGGGGACTTGAGCAGATCGGCCAGCGCTTCCACGCCCTGGACCACATGGTGCTTCACCCCCCTGAACCACACGTACTGACGCATGGCTGCAAGAAAATTCTTTGTCATGGACTCGACGGTTCCTTGTTGGTGCTGCGAGATGAGACCCAAGCTTACACGCTTAGTTGTGACACCTTTGTAGGGAGGCGTCTGATTTTTCCGCAAAGGCACGGCCAGATGTGACGCATGCGACGTGCGATGCCAAATTGACAATGTGCGACGCTTGTCTTAGCTTCGTTACATACTCTGCACAAATCGCTGGTTTCACAACGTTTTTCCGGCCGAAGGCATGGAGGCATTTTGGAACATGTGGCGGATCTGAACGAACGGCGCGCCCGCGGCAAGGCGCTGCGCCAACTGGTGCCGCGGCGCTCGCACGCGGCGGTCGGCAATGTGGATCGGGACCCGATTCCGCTGCTCGAGACCAGCAGCACTGGCAGGGTGGAGCGGCTGGTGCCCTTGCGCTACGGGCGCATGATCCAGTCCCCGTTCGCATTTTTCCGAGGCGGCGCGATCATCCAGGCGCACGACCTTGCAGGCACGCCGGCCTCGGGCATGACCATCCAGATCTGCGGCGACTGCCACCTCTCGAATTTCGGGGGGTTTGCCACGCCCGAGCGCGCGCTGCTGTTCGATCTGAACGATTTCGACGAAACCAGCCCCGGCCCATGGGAATGGGACCTGAAGCGGCTCACCGCCAGCATGGTGGTGGCCGCGCGCCACCTGCGCCACAGCAAGGCCATCGCCGACAACATGGTGTGCGAAGTGGTCAACAGCTACCGTGACCGCATGGCCATGTACGCGGAAATGGGCGTGTTGGAGACCTGGTACGACCGCATTACGTTCGACCGCCTGCTGGCCGAGGCGCTCAACCCTTCGGCCCAGAAGGAGATCCGCCGTGCCATGGAGCGCGCCGCCAACCGGACGCATGAGACGCTGCTGCCGAAGCTGAGCGAGCGCGAGGGGCACCGCTGGCGCATCCTGGACGCTCCGCCCGCCGTCTTCCATGTGCGCGGCGAGCAAACGCTGTTCACTCAGGACGACGACTGGCTGAAGACCGACATCGGCCCCGAAGTGATCGCCAGGTGCTTCAGCGATTACGCCGCCACCCTGGCCGCCGATCGCCGCGAACTGCTCTCGCACTTCACCTCCCAGGACGTTGCCTTCAAGGTGGTGGGCGTGGGCAGCGTGGGCACGCGCTGCCTGATCCAACTGCTCACGGACAGCCATGACAAGCCGCTGTTCCTCCAGTTCAAGGAAGCCACGCAATCGGTGGTGGCGAGGTTCTTCAAGTCGCCGAAGCTGACGCACGAGGGCCGACGCGTGGTGGAGGGGCAGCGCCTGATGCAGGCCGCCAGCGACCTGTTCCTGGGCTGGACCAAGGGGCCGTCCGGCCGCCATTTCTATGCCCGGCAGTTGCGCGACATGAAGTTCTCGGCCGAGATCGAACTGATGGATGCCGACCTGCTGACCGGCTACGGGCGCGTCTGTGGCCGGGCCCTGGCCCGCGCGCATGCCAAGGCGAGCAACCTGGCGCCGGAGATCAGCGGCTATCTGGGCACCAGCGACGCCATGGCCGAGGCGCTGGTGGGCTATGCCAACGCCTACGCGGATCAGGTGGACCGCGACTACGAGGCCTTCACCACGGCGTGCCGGTCGGGGCGGCTTGCCGCGCGCACCGATGCGGACATGGCCGCCGATTTCCAGGTTTGATGCCCGCGTATTATCAGAATCAGAATCGTCCTAAGGAGCTTGCCGATGACCGAGGATATGCTGCTGCAACTGATGGTGGAGGTGGAGCGTGCGGACCCCATCGACTACGCCAACCTGCCGTTCGATGATGACGCGCTGCGGGCGCTCGCCTGCAAGCTGATCGCCGAACGCTCGACGGAACTGGAGTTGTCGGGGATGTCGCAGGAAGCGTTGTTGGCGACACTTTGGGCATCCACGGCCAAGCTCGTGCTCGAGAACATCGTGCTCAATGCGCGGCTGTTGACCTTGCAGGGATTGCCGGACGACGCCAAGGCGCTGATCGACCGGATCGCCCGCCAGTCGCGCGGCGGGGCGTAAATCCGCCTGTTGCGATAAAAAGCGTCCCGTGCATCACTCGATGCGCGGGGACCGCCGTTTGGATAAAATACCGGCTTCAATCGGGCCTGGGCCTGATTCCTGGAGGTTTTACGCGTGATCAAGTGGATTATCGTCGCTGCATATCTGGGTGCCATCCTGTATGTGCACTTCCGCGGCAAGGTGCGACTGCCGTTCATGCGCCAGTTGCTCGACCACTCCGCGCTGGTGGCGCCGGTCAACTGCTTCATGTACATGTTCTCGGGCGTGCCGCGCACGCCGTACATCGGCGTCGAACGCTTCCCGGACCTGGAGAAGCTGCGCGCCGCCTGGCCGCAGATTCGTGACGAGGGCCTTGCCCTGGTCGCGATGCGCAAGATCAAGGCTGCCGACAAGAACGACGACGCCGGCTTCAATTCATTCTTCAAGTACGGCTGGAAGCGGTTCTACCTGAAATGGTACGAGGCGCAGCATCCGTCCGCCGAGACGCTGTGCCCGAAGACCGTGGCGCTGCTGCGCGAGCTGCCGACCGTGAAGGCGGCGATGTTCGCCGAGCTGCCGCCGGGCGGCAAGCTGAACCCGCACCGCGACCCGTTTGCCGGGTCGCTGCGCTATCACCTGGGGCTGTCCACGCCGAACGACGACCGCTGCTTCATCGAGGTGGACGGCGAGCGCCATAGCTGGCGCGACGGCCACGGCGTGGTGTTCGATGAAACCTACCTGCACTGGGCCGAGAACCGCAGCGAGAAGGATCGCCTGATCCTGTTCTGCGACATCGAGCGCCCGATGCGCTATCGCTGGGCCGCCGCGGTCAACCACTGGATGGGCCGCAAGGTGATGACGGCCGCCAGCTCGCCGAACGAGGAAACCGACCAGACCGGCGCCATCAACAAGTTGTTCCGCTTCGTCTGGCTGGGCGGGCAGTACCGCCGCCGCTTCAAGTCCTGGAACAAGAACGTCTACTACGTGACCAAGTTCGGGCTGATCCTCGGCGGCGTCGCGCTGATCGTTTTTCTCTGATTTTTCCGATTATTTCCCGATAAGTCAGGACTCGGCGGCACCCGTCCGCCGACGCTCCGCACCCACTGCCTCGTAGTGGGCGCGCTTGTCCTCGTACATGCGGCTGTCGGCCAGCTTGACTGTGTCGGTCAGCCGGTCGCCCTGCGTGCACGTGGCGGCGCCAATCGAGAACGATAGCCGCGCACCCGGATAGAACTGGTTGTTCAGCTCCACCACCTGCTGGATCTGATCGACCACCGTGGCCGCGCCGCGTTCGTCGTTGCCGGGTAGCAAAACCATGAATTCGTCGCCGCCGATGCGGGCCACGCAGGCCTGCTCGCCCACGGCTTTCTTGAGCACCTCGCCTGTGCGGCGGAGCAGCGCGTCGCCGTCACCGTGGCCGTACTGGTCGTTGACCTGCTTCAGGCCATTGAGGTCCACCGCCACCACGCTGACCGGCCACGGCCCCTTGCGGCCCAGGCGCGCCAGCTCGTCCTCGTAATAGGCACGGTTGTAGAGCTTGGTCAGCACGTCGTGCTTGCCCAGGAACTCCACGTAGGCTTCCGCCTTCTTGCGCGCGGTGATGTCGGTCAGCGACACCAGCACCTGGTCCCAGTCCGCCTCCCGGCCCGGGAAGACCGACCACTGCATGAACACGTCCACCGAGCGGCCATCGAGCGCGTAGTTGATGACTTCGCGCTGCTGCCAGAGCTTTTCGTGCCAGAGGTCGATCAGTTGCTCGGCGAAGTGGATGCGCATGTCGTCGCGGAACACGTCGCCCAGCCGGGACAGCAGGATCTCCTTGCTCGGCGCGGCGAACATCGTCAGCGTCTGCTGGTTGACGTCGAGCACGCGGATTTCCTGCATGCAGCGCGAGACGAAGTCCGGGTGCACATTCAGAAACGTCCGAAAATCGGTGATGCCGGCCGCGCGTACCTCGTCCAGCAGCATCTTCACCGCGCTGAAGTCCTCCACCCAGAGCGAGACCGGCGAGTGCTCGAACAGCCCCTGGGCGTATTGCTGGCTGCGGCGCAGGTCGCGCTCGCTGCGCACGCGCGCGGTGATGTCCTCGATCGACAGCAGCACGCGCGACCAGTCCTGCTCGTGGCCGGGCATGACCGTGGCGTCGAGGCGGATGTCCAGCCGTTCGCCGTCGAGCGTGTAGTTGACGGTCTGGCTGGCGAAGTGCCGGCCGCCGTCCCACAGCTGCCCTAGTTCCTCGACGTGCTGGTCGAACATGTCGTCACGGAACACGGTGTCGAGGTTGGCGACGAGGTCCGCCAGGTCGGCGGCGCGGAAGAGGTCGAGCGTGCGGCGGTTGACGTCGAGCACGCGGATCAGGGCCGAGCAGCGCGCCACCTCGGCCGGGCGCTCGCGCAGATAGGCGCGCAGGTCCGTGACTCCGTCTGCGCGCAGCTGATCGAAGGCCAGCCGCACGGCGCTGAAATCCTCAAGCCAGAGCGAGACCGGCGCGAGCTGGAACAGCGTTTGATAATCGTCGTCGAGCCGCGAAGCGGCGGGTGCACTGCCCAAGTTTGTTCTCCCTGGTTCTGGTAGTCGGTGTCCGCGCACAAGCATAGGCGAGGGCGCCGCCATTTTGGGACAAATCTGGGCGGAAGTCTCGCAAGAACGGTGCCGGGGGCGGGTGCGCGGGGACGCAGGGAGGCGGAGGGCGCCGTCAGGGGGCCAGCCGGCGCACCACGCCGGCCACGGTTTCCAACGCGCGTTCGATCGCTGGCTCGCGCGGATTGCCGCAGTTGAGCCGCAGATAGTGATCGAAGCGGTTCGAATTCGAGAACATCGAGCCCGGCATGACCCGGATGCCATGGGCCAGCACCTGCTCGAAGACGGTCTCGGACGACATCCCGGCCGGCAGTTCGATCCACAGGTGCAACCCGCCGCGCGGCAGGGTGAGCCGCGTGCCGGTCGGAAAGCTGCCCGCCACGGCCTGCGCCATCCATTCGCGCTGGTTGCGCAACTGCTCGCGCAGGCGGCGGAGATGGCGCTCGAAGGCGCCGGTGCCCATGAAATCGGCCACGGCGATCTGCGCCAGCATCTCGTTGGGGCGCGAGAGGCCGAACTTGAGCATCTCCACGCGCGCCTGCCACTTGCCGGCGGCGATCCAGCCCAGCCGCATGCCCGGCGCCAGCACCTTGTGGAGCGAGGCGCAGTGGATCACGTTACCCGTCGTATCCCACGTCTTGGCCGCCGCGAGCGGCGTCTCGCCCTCGTAGGTGGAAGCGCAGCTGTCGTCCTCGATCAGCGCGATGCCGCGCGCCTCGCACCACGCCACCAGGCGCTGCTTGTGCGCGTCGGGCATGACGCAGCCAAGCGGATTCTGCAGGTTCGGCACCACGGCCACGGCCCTGATGTTGTCGTAGGTCTGTGCGGCCAGTTCCAGCGCCTCCAGCGAGATGCCGGTCTGCGGGCTGCACGGGATTTCGAGCGCGCGCATGCCCAGGCTCTCGAGAATCTGCAACAAACCGTAATACGTGGGCGATTCCACAGCGATGACATCGCCCGGCTGGGCCACGGCGCGCAGGGCGAGGTTCAGCGCCTCGGTGCAGCCATGGGTGACGACCACGTCCTCGGGCGCCAGCTGGATGCGTGAGCGCAGCGCGTGCCGGGCCAGTGCGGCGCGCAGGGACGGATGGCCGTCCGCCTCGGCTGCGCTGCCAAAGAGATCGGGATAGCGCCGCAGCGCGCGGGCCGTGGCGGTGCGCAGCGCGGCCGTGGGGTAGAGCGAGGGCGCGCCGCAGGCGCCGCCGAGGTTGATCTTGATATCGCGATGCTGGCTGCGCGCGAGGATGGCCGAGATGCGCTGGTGGATGCCCACGTACTGCGCCGGGTCGGGCAGGCCGGCCGCCGGTTCCTCGATCTGCGCCAGCGCCGGGCGCGACGGCGCGCGCACGAAGTAGCCCGAGCGCGGCCGTGCTTCCAGCAGCCCGGCGGTTTCCAGTTCCCGGCACGCCTGGAGCGCCGTGGACAGGCTCACCTCATGCAGCCCCATCAGCGCCCGCACCGAGGGCATGCGGTCGCCCACGGTCAGTGTGCCGGCGGCGATGGCCTGCCGGTAGTGGCCGGCCACCTGTTGATAGAGGGGGAGGGAGGGGGGCGTGGCAGTCATGGCGCGATCATCGCCCACGGGGCGCGGGCACAACAGATACAGATGAAGGGTGTCTGTATCGTAACAGAGCTGGACTGTGCGATCTGTTCTGGTCCGGCCCGCAATCCCTTGTGCCTGTTGGCCTGGCGGGCCACCCGATAGGCTGGAGACCTGATTCTGGACCCCGGAGCGCGATCATGTCCCCAGCGAAGTTATCGACCGAAACCCACCAGCTGGCCGCCGGCGAGTGCCTCAGGCTGCACCTGGAGCCCGGTGCCGTGGTGCACCTCGAATCCGGCCGCCTGACCGTGGCAGGCCCGCCGCGCTGGCTGGCCGAGACGGTTTGCCGGCCTGCCGCCACGCTCGCGCCCGGCGCGGTGTACATCGCCGGCATCGCCGGCTGGACCACGTTGGCCGCCGGCGGCGCGGCAACCGTGCACATCATGCAGCCGGCGCCGCCCCCGGGATGGTGGCGACTGATAAAATCCCGCTTCGGCCGATCTGGCCTCCTGCTGGGTAACGCCCGGCCACCAGACACCAAGGCCGCTGAAATACCCGTTCCCCATGCTACGTCTAAGTGAAGTCAAACTCCCGCTCGACCATACCGAGAGCGACCTGGAGGCGGCCGTGCGCAGCCACCTCGCGCAGATCGGTGTCAAAGGCGACGGGATGGTCGCGTTCACCGTCTTCCGCCGCGCGCACGATGCCCGCAAGCGCGCCGACATCAAGCTGACCTACATCGTCGATATCGAGGTCCGCGACGAGGCCGCCGCACTCAAGCGCATGGCCGGCAAGCCCAACTGGAGCGTGACGCCGGACATGACGTACCGCTTCGTGGCGCAGGCCCCGGCGGGCGGGCCGAAGCTGCGACCGGTGGTGATTGGCCTGGGCCCGTGCGGCCTGCTGGCCGGGCTGATCCTGGCGCAGATGGGCTTCCGTCCGATCATCCTCGAACGCGGCAAGGAAGTGCGCGAGCGCACCAAGGACACCTTCGGCCTGTGGCGCAAGAGCGTGCTCAATCCCGAGTCGAACGTGCAGTTTGGCGAAGGCGGCGCGGGCACGTTCTCGGACGGCAAGCTCTACAGCCAGATCAAGGACCCCCGGCACTACGGCCGCAAGGTGCTCAACGAGTTTGTGCGCGCGGGCGCACCCGAGGACATCCTGTTCAAGGCGCGGCCCCACATCGGCACGTTCCGGCTGGTGAGCATGGTGGAGAAGATGCGGGCCGAGATGCTGTCGCTGGGCGCCGAGATCCGCTTCGAGACGCGCGTGGACGACATCGACATCGAGAATGGTCAGGTGCGGGGGCTCAAGCTCTCCACCGGCGATTACCTCGAGTGCGATCACGTGGTGCTGGCCGTGGGCCACAGCGCGCGTGACACCTTCCACATGCTGCACGACCGCGGCGTGTTCATGGAGGCCAAGCCGTTCTCGCTGGGCTTCCGCATCGAGCATCCGCAGGGTCTGATCAACCGCAGCCGCTTCGGCAAGTTCGCCGGCAACAAGCTGCTGGGCGCGGCGGACTACAAGGTGGTGCACCACGCCAGCAACGGGCGCGCGGTGTACAGCTTCTGCATGTGCCCGGGCGGCACAGTGGTGGCGGCGGCGTCCGAGCCGGGCCGGCTGGTGACCAACGGCATGAGCCAGTACTACCGGGCCGAGCGCAACGCCAACGCCGGCATCGTGGTGGGCATCACGCCGGAGGTCGATTTCCCGGGCGGCCCGCTGGCGGGCATTGCGCTCCAGCGTCATTGGGAGGAGCGCGCCTTCGAGCTCGGTGGCAGCGACTACCGCGCGCCGGGCCAGCTGGTGGGGGATTTCATCGCCGGGCGGCCGTCCACGGCGCTGGGCTCGGTGGAGCCGTCGTACAAGCCGGGCGTGACGCCGACGGACCTCAGCACGGCGCTGCCCGACTATGTGATTGACGCGATCCGTGAGGCCCTGCCGGAACTCGACAAGAAGATTGCCGGGTTTGCGATGCACGACGCGGTGCTGACCGGGGTGGAGACGCGTACGTCTTCGCCGCTGCGGATCCGGCGCAACAACGACGATTACCAGAGCATCAATGTGAAGGGGCTGTATCCGGCGGGTGAAGGCGCCGGCTATGCGGGCGGAATCTACTCGGCGGCCATCGACGGCATCGAGGTGGCCGAGGCCGTGGCGCTCGATATCGCCAACGGCTAGCCAGTCAGTTACCCGTCGTACCCATCAGATAGTCGGCCGCGCCCAGGCCGGCCATCCGCCCACTGGCGAAGCAGGCCGTCAGCAGATAGCCGCCGGTGGGCGCCTCCCAGTCCAGCATCTCCCCCGCGCAGAACACGCCCGGCGTGGCGTTGAGCATCAGGTGATCGTTCATTGCCTCGAACGCCACGCCGCCGGCCGTGCTGATGACCTCGTCGATGGGCCGTGCGCGCACCAGCCGCAGCGGCAGCGCCTTGATGGCCGCCGCGAGGGCGGCTGGATCGTGCATGTCGGCCTTCGACACCCCTTCATAGAGCAACCCTGCCTTGACCCCGGTAATGCCGAGCTTGCTCTGCAGGTGGCTCGACACCGAGCGCGAGCCGCGCGGGCGGGCGATCTCGTCGGCCACGCGTGCCGCACTCATGCCGGGCGCCAGGTCCAGCCGGATTTCGGCGCTGCCGTCGCGCGCGATGACATCGCGGATCGGCGCGGACAGCGCGTAGACCAGGCTGCCTTCGATCCCGGTCGCGCTGATCACGAACTCGCCCTGGCGATGCAGCGGCGTGCCGTCCGGCGCGGTGACCGCCATCGCCACGGATTTCACCGGCTGGCCGGCGTAGCGCTCGCGGAAGACGGCGGACCAGTCCACATCGAATCCGCAATTGGCGGGGCGTAGCGGGGTGATGGTGACGTCACGTTCGGCGAGCCAGGGGACCCAGGCGGCGTCCGAGCCGAGCCGCGCCCAACTGCCGCCGCCCAGTGCGAGCACCACGGCGGGCGCCGATACCGTCGATTCGCCCGCCGGCGAGGCGAAGCGGAGCCGCCCTGCATCGTCCCAGCCCAGCCAGCGATGGCGGGTATGCACGCGCACGCCCGACTCCCGCAGCCGATGCAGCCACGTGCGCAGCAGCGGCGCGGCTTTCATCTCGGTGGGGAAGACGCGGCCGGAGCTGCCGACGAAGGTGTCGATGCCGAGCCCGTGTACCCAGGCGCGCAACGCCGGGCCATCGAACTGGGCCAGCAGCGGTGCGATGCGGTCGGCCCGCTGGCCGTAGCGCGCCAGGAAGGCCGGCGCGGCCTCGGCATGCGTGATGTTCATGCCGCCCTTGCCAGCCATCAGGAACTTGCGGCCGACCGAGGGCATGGCGTCGTAGACGTCTACCGCCACGCCGCGCCCGGCCAGCGCCTCGGCCGCCATCAACCCGGCCGGGCCGCCGCCGATGACCACGGCGTGGGGCGTGCCAGAAGGGGCGGATGCTGAAAAGGAGGAGGCGGACATGGGCGGTGGCCGGTTGGCGGAGCAGGGGGGAAGAGACGCGGGACGCCGCGCATTATAGGTGACAGCGCCCCGGCACCACGGCCGTGCGCGGACGTGCGGTGGCGCACAGCGGGCGCTCCCGGCGCCGGCCAGACTCGTTTGAAACAGGGGAGGCTTCCATGAGCTCAGCACCGCGCAATCCCACCATCGACATGTGCAGGGGCATCGGCATCGCGCTGGTGGTCTTCAGCCATGCCTGGGCCCTGCCTGATCCGGTGTATCGGGCGATCTATTCGATGGCCTTTCCCGCCTTCCTGCTGCGGGCCGGTCTGGTGTTCCAGCCCTCGCGGGCGGTGGCCGCGCCGGCGTCGCACCTGTGGGGCAAGTTCATGCGGCTGGTGGTGCCGGCCTGGGGCATGGGGCTGGTGCTGGCGGTGCCTTATATCGTCGCCTGGGCGCTCGGACGGTTTCCCGACGACGAATTCGCCATGCGCTTTGTCGGCACCATGACCGGGTCCGCCATCAACGAATGGAATTTCCTGAGCACGCCGCTGTGGTCGCTGTTCTGCCTGTTCTGGCTGGACGTGGCGGCTACCGCGCTGGCGCGGCTGGGCCCGAGCGTGGCCGGGGCGCTGATGACCGGCGTCGGGCTGGTCTGGATTGTCTTCACGCAGGGTGGCGGCACGTGGTCGGACGTGAATCCGGTGGAGTGGCCGTTTTCGCTGCGTAACGTGGGCTGCGCCATGGTGTTCTACGGCGCCGGGCTCTGGCTGGGCGGCGGCAAGGGGCCCCGGGCCGCCGCGGTGGGGCCGATGCAGTTCACGCCGGCCTCGCTGACCATGCGGCGCGCCCTGTTGCTGGTGGTCACGCTGGCGGTCTGGCTGCTGGCCGTGCGCCATGCGCCGGATGTCTTGAATGTTTCGCGCAACCGCATCGGCACCACGCCCATGGCGATGGCGATGACCCTGCTCGCGGCCTTCGCCGGCACCGCGCTGCTGTGGCAGGTGGTGGTGCTGCTGCCAACCTCCCGCGCGGTGGTCTGGCTCGGCACGCATACGCTGCCCGTGTTCGGCTTCAACTATCTCGTCAACAAGATCGTCTTCGAGACGGCCACCCGCGCCGGGGTGGAG
Organism: Cupriavidus sp. 2KB_3; assembly: GCF_052115685.1. Lineage (NCBI taxonomy): Bacteria > Pseudomonadati > Pseudomonadota > Betaproteobacteria > Burkholderiales > Burkholderiaceae > Cupriavidus > Cupriavidus sp. 2KB_3. The sequence goes on along the minus strand of NZ_JBFRHD010000021.1, from coordinate 114,286 downwards.
GTGGCGCGGCTGGGCAACTGGTGGTGGGTGCTTGCGCTGATCGAGCTGGCGCTGCTGTGCGCCATCGCCTGGGTGCTGGACCGCATGGGGCTGATCGGCGACCTGTTCAACGGCCGGCCGCTCAAGCGGGTGGGGCGAGAGAAGACGCGCATGGCCTGACCTGGGCGGGGGCGGGGCGTAGAATGGCGCTTTGCCAGCTGCTGTCCCCGCCATGCCTGCCTCTCCTGATTCCGCCGATGCTGCAGATGCCACCGATGCCACCGATGCCCAGGTCGTCGAGGCCGTGCGCCATTGGCTGTCGCGCGCCGTCATCGGCCTGAACCTGTGCCCGTTCGCCAAGAGCGTCTATGTGAAGGATCAGGTGCGCTACGTGGTCAGCCCGGCCACGCGGGCCGAGGACCTGCTCGAAGAACTCGAGGGCGAACTGCGTGCGCTGGCGGACGCCGATCCGGCCCAGACCGACACCACGCTGCTGATCGTGCCGCACGCGCTGGCGGACTTCCTCGCCTATAACGACTTCCTGTATTTCGCCGAGCGCCTGCTGCGCAGCCTGCGGCTGGCCGGCACGCTCCAGATCGCCAGCTTCCACCCGGACTACCAGTTCGAGGGCACCGAGGCGGACGATATCGAGAACTACACCAACCGCGCGCCGTACCCGATCCTGCACCTGCTGCGGGAAGACAGCATCGCGCGCGCCGCCGAGGCGTTTCCGGACGCCGCCGATATCTACGAGCGCAACCAGGCCACCATGCGGCGGCTGGGCATCGACGGTTATCGGCGGTGGATGTCGGAAACATCCGAAGACGAAGGCTGATCCGGGCGCAGTTCAGGGCTTCCCGGGCGGCGTCGTCAGGGCGCGGTGAAGAACCGCTCGCCCATCTCCTCGAGTCCCAGCGTCTCCAGCACGTTCTGGAGCCGGTCGGCTGCCCGCTTGCGCGGCAGGTCCTTGTACTGGGCGATGATCAGCTCGTTTTTCATCGAATGTTCCCAGCCCACCAGTTCGGTCACGTTGACCTGGTAGCCGTGCGCCTCCAACTGCAGGCAGCGCAGCACATTGGTCACCTGGCTGCCGAACTCGCGCGTGTGCAGCGGATGGCGCCAGATCTCCGTGAGCGGATTGCCGGCCAGCAGGCGGCCCTTGTGCTTGCGCAGCACGCTGGCCACTTCGGCCTGGCAGCACGGCACCAGCACGATGTGGTGAGCTTGCCGGGCCAGGGCGAAGCGGATGGCGTCGTCGGTGGCGGTGTTGCACGCGTGCAGCGCGGTCACCACGTCCACCGTGGCGGGCAGGGCGGGCGAGGTGATGGATTCGGCTACCGACAGGTTCAGGAACGACATGCCCGGGAAGCCCGCGCGCGCGGCCAGTTCCTGCGAGCTTTTCACCAGTTCCTCACGGGTCTCGATGCCGTAGATATGCGAGTTCTTGCCTTGTTCCTCGGGCAGATCCTTGAAGAACAGGTCATAGAGGATGAAGCCGAGATAGGACTTGCCGGCGCCATGGTCCACCAGCGAGACGGCGCCGCGCGCGTCCGCCACCTCGCGCAGCAACGGCTCGATGAACTGGAACAGGTGGTAGACCTGCTTGAGCTTGCGGCGGCTGTCCTGGTTCATCTTGCCGTCGCGCGTCAGGATGTGGAGTGCTTTGAGCAGCTCGATGGACTGGCCGGGACGGACTTCGTAACTATTGGACATGGAAGGCAAAACCTGAGGCGGGGACATCGGAGGGCGACAGTTTACCGAAATCCCGCCGCCCGGCCCGTCATCCCCCGATTTCCGGGGCTTTCAGCGCGAGTGATACCCCACTTTTGTGGGCTAAAGTTCACTCCACCCGCTGCCGTTGATCAAAGATCGACGACAAGCAGAGTTGGCGGCAGCAAACGGTGATCCTTGCGGAAGGATCGGGGCCACGGCCCGGCCGGACTGCCATCGCCTGCCACACAGAAGCGGGGACACATGACCACCGACGCCGGACTACGCCTGGAACTGAGCCAGCCAGGGGACCACGTACGCGCGTGCTTTACACCGGAACCAGGACGCCTGCCGCCTGACCGCGCCACCCTCGAAGCCAGCCTCGAGGAACATGGCTGGCGCGGCGCGCGGCTCGACCAGAGCGCGGTGAACGCCTTCCTGACCCAGTGCCAGCTAGCCGACGGCGAGGTCGACGGCGTGATCGGCAGCCTGCTCGACGGGGCCTTCGAACTCGAAATTGCCGCTGACAAGCTGTCCCTGCTGCTGACACTGATGCCGCCCGAGGGCGGCCGGGCGATCGATATCGAGGACATTGCCGCCGCGGCGACCTTGATGGGGGTGGTGGCGCTGCTCGACAAGGCGGCCATCGAAGTGGCGCTGGAGGCCGGCAGCTGCGAGGGACGTGAAATCGCGCGCGGCGTGGCGCCGGTGCAGGGCCAGGCGGCACGCTTCGACAGTCTGGTGCAGCCGCGCAAGCCCGCGCAGACCGAGAGCGAGGATGACCGCTTCGACCTGCGCGACCTGGGTAGCCTGCTGCTGGTGAACCCCGGCACGGCACTGATGCGCCGCACCCCGGCAAAGGCCGGCCAGGACGGCATGGACATCCTGGGCAAGCCGATTCCGGCCGAGCCGATGGTCGACACGCCGTTCGCGGCGGACCTGACCGGCGTGGCCATCGACCCCAACGACCCGCTGCTGCTGCTGGCCGTGATCGCCGGATCGCCGCGCGTGCTGCCGAGCGGCGTGATCGTGAGCCCGGTGGTGGACGTGGAGGCGGTGGACCTGCATTCGGGAAATGTCACGTTCGATGGCTCGCTGCGCGTGTCGGGCGACATTCGCACCGGCATGTCGGTGCGCGTGACCGGCGACGTGGTGGTCAGCGGCACGATCGAGGCGGCGCACGTGGAGGCCGGCGGCGACGTGATCGTCAAGGGCGGCATCATCGGCAAGGCCGAGACCGCGCACGGCGCCGATTCTGGCGAAATTGCGAGCGTGCGCAGCAAGGGCGCGGTGCATGCGCGCTATATCCAGAATGCGATTGTCGAGGCGGCCACCGAGGTGGTCGTGGAGAGCGGCATCCGCCAGAGCGACGTCTCGGCGGGCGAGCGCGTCACAGTAGGCAGCCCGACCGGCCAGGGCAGCATCAGCGGCGGCCGCACCCGCGCGCTGGCCAGCGTCAGCACGGCCATGCTCGGCGCGCCGGCGGGCACGGCCACGACCGTGCAGGTGGGCCTCAATCCGTTTGCCGACCAGCAGAAAGCGGAGCTGGAGGAGCAACGGCGCAAGATCCTGGAGGAGCAGGCCAAGCTCCAGCAGCTGGCCGCGTTTTTCGCGAAACATCCAGAGCGCGCCGTCGGCGACATCCGCGAGAAAGCGCGCGCGACGATGTACAAGATCAACCGCGACCTGTTCGAGCTGGACGCCGAGATCGCCAAGCTGGCCGAGCAGATGAAACCGTCGGACGAGGCGGTGATCGCCGTGGGGCGGCGCATTCATGGCGGCGTGACGATGCAGGTGGGCCACAAGATCCTCAAGGTGATGGAGGACAAGACCGGCGGCCAGGTACGTGTGGTGGACGACCGGATCTCGGTGACCTGAGCGGGGCCGTGTTACGGCGGGTTGGGTCGACGTTACGGCCGCCGTAACATTGGCGCGTCCCTCCGGCCGGCATGTCCGGCGGCGGGCTTCCCTTGTCCAGCAAGGGTTTGCGGGCCGATCGACGGCCCAGTCTTCCTTTGGCACGGCCTTTGCGGATGGCTCCCCGGCAAGACCAACGGGGAGACAGCCATGCGCGCGATCATCATCGACAGCCAGCCACTGGTGCGGATCGGCATCCTGCGGATGCTGGAACACCTGCCGGACATCGGCCTCATCCGCAGCACCGACCCCGAGTCCATCGGGACGCTGCCCGTGACCGACGAACGGGTGCTGGTGGTATACGGCATGTCTAGCGAGACCACAGACAACTGGGGGCTGCTGCGCCGGCTGCATCGCAGGATGCCGCAGGCGCGCATCCTGCTGCTCTCCGACAACGTCTGGCTGCACGTGCCGTCGTCGCTGCGGGTCTGCGGGGTGGTGGAGCAGGCCCCGAAATCGGCTTCCATCGAACGGCTGGAGGCGGCTATCCAGCACCTGCTGGGCAGCGCGGGCGCCCTGCCGCAGCCGGCACCCCGCTCGGACGCCTGGCAGCCGCTGCATCCGCCCCGGGCCCTGCTCGCCCCGGCTGCGCGCTGAGCACGCCGAATGACGCCCGCTGAAGGACACCCGCCGTCGCGGGAAATCTGCACTAAGCTGGAAGGGTGTCCTGGGGTGCCGCAGGATCCGCGACAGCTAGTTCCGGGCAGCGAATGAAGACGCGGTCCAGCACACTGCGAAGGCGTTACGCGGAACCGGATCACGAGGCACTGGAATCAGGAAAGCCAACCTGCGCAAGCGGTTGGCTTTTCTTTTTGGTGGGTGGCGAACTTGGAGAACGTGGTGATTGAGAGGAATCTGATTTTGCGGGGAGGGCGGTTGCGCGTGTGCGGGCGGTCCTAGAATCGGCCTTCCCTATTTCGATGGAAAGCACGATTGGCTGATTGCGTTGTGTAACCCTAAGGGTTACACTATCCGCCGACGATTGCCGTCTCACCATGATTCGCTCATTTGCGCACAAGGGTCTCGAACGCTTCTTCACCACAGGCAGCACGGCGGCGATTCCCGCGATGCACGTCAAGCGGTTGCGGCTGATCCTGGCGCTGCTGGACGAGGCAGGCTCCGCGCGCGATATGGATGCGCCCGGCTTGCGACTGCACGCGCTCAAGGGCGATCGCGCGGAGCTTTGGGCCGTGACGGTGCAGGCGAACTGGCGGGTGACCTTCCGGTTCGAGAACGGGGACGCGCACATCGTCAACTACATTGACTATCACTAGTGAGAGGGGCGCCATGCGCATGCACAATCCACCGCATCCGGGCGAGTTGCTTGCGGAGCTTTGGCTCGAGCCGCTGCGGCTGACGATTACCGATACCGCCGCGGCGCTCGATGTTTCGCGGAAGACGGTTTCCGAGATCGTGAATGGCCGGGCTGGCGTCACGCCGGAGATGGCGGTTCGGCTTGAACTGGCGTTCGGCAAGAGCGCCGAGTCTTGGCTCGCGCATCAGGCCGCGTACGACCTGTGGCAGGTGGACCAGTACCGCAGCGAGCTGCGCGTGCGCTCGCTCCAGCCCGCGACCTGAGCTTCGCCCCAAGTGCGCCGCCCATGAAGCGCCGCCCATGAAAAAACCCGCAGCGCTTGCGCGGTGCGGGTTTTTGAAGGCGACGCGGTAAAACTGGCGCCGCCGGTAATGCTGTTGGTGCCGAAGAGAGGAATCGAACCCCCGACCTTCTCATTACGAATGAGCTGCTCTACCGACTGAGCTACTTCGGCAACACCGTTGAGTGTTTCCAGCGCCTTGCGTTGCTTGCGAAACAATCGAACTGAGCCCGCAATCTTAGCGGTGAGTTTTGGGTTTGGCAAGACCCCAGTGCAGATTTTTTGCGCGATTCTTGCTGTGGCAACGTCGCCGGAGCAACGCGGAAAGCCGGCGACGCGCCACAGGCGTCACATCAGAACTTGTGGCGCAGGCCGGCCATCACGCCAACCCGGCTGCCGTGGCCGTAGAACGGGGTCTGGAACGTGGACTGGCCGCCCAGGGTGCGCCAGGCGTCGGTCAGGTTCGTGTAATCGGCCTCGATGTACACGTCCGTGCGCTTGCTGAATGCGTAGTCGAGCATCATGGCGCCGGTGAAGCGGTTGCCGGAATCGTCGCCGTGCTTCAGGTGGTCGTAGGTGCCGAGTGCGATCACGGACCACGCGTTGGTGAACGCGTATTGCAGGCCCAGGTAGCCGGCCTGGTTCTTGTAGCCGGCGTTGTCGACATTGCTGTTGGTGTAGCCGAGGTAGACCGTGGCCGCGCCGACCTTGTAGGTGCCGCCCAGCGTCCAGACCTTCTGGTCGCTCACGGGCACGGCCACGCCGTAGTACGCCGCCGTGTCGCGCATGATCTGGTAGCCGCCGCCGACCATGAACGGGCCCGAAGCGTAGCTCACGCTGGCGCCCGTGGAGGACGAGGTCGAGAAACTGCCCGCCACTTCGCCGAATGCGTGCTGCGCCGCGATCGAGAACCCGCCGAAGCGGCCCGAGTACTTGATCATGTTGTCCTGACGCACGCCACCCGTGTAGTTGCCGCCCTGGAAGCCGACGATGGCGAGGTTGGCCAGCGCCATCGCGTCGTAGCTGGCGATGACTTCGTGGATTACGGTGAACTGGCGGCCCAGCGTGACCGTGCCGAAGTCGCCCTGCAGGCCGACGTATGCCTTGCGGCCGAACAGGCGGTTGCCTTGCAGGCTCTGGCCGGCGTCGGGCGAGAAGCCCGATTCCAGCACGAACAGCGCCTGGTAGCCGCGGCCCAGGTCTTCCAGGCCGTACATGCCCCAACGGCTGCCGGTGAGCACGCCGTCGGTCATCTGGACCTTGCCGTTGCCGGCGGCGGATTCGTTCGAGGTGTAGCGGATCGTGGTGTCGACAATGCCGTACAGCGTGACATTGGATTGCGCGTGGGCGGGCGCCATGACGCCCAGTGCTACGGCGCCGAGTGCTGCGGTAGTGAAGAAGGGCGCGAGGGCTCGCTTCATGGTTTGTGTCTCCATCCTGGCTCGTTATGGGTTGTTGTTGCGGAATGGCCGGTGCCGGTTTTCTTTGTGGACTTCTGCGACGTCCTTGGCTCAGGCATTGACCTGCACCGGCGTGGCGTGAAGGCGGCCCTGGATTGGCAATCCAGGGCGCCGGGACTGCTGATTGCCGGGGCTGGGGAAAGGCAACTCAGGTCATCAGATGTCCTATGACATCGTACCTTACAGAAAAATAACGCCGCAAGACATAGGACGAGACATTAGTCGGCACGCAACACTAGAGCGGGGTGTCAGTTTTGCCAGGACGACTGGCCGAGGCCAGACATTTCGGCGTCGCCGGCGTGATGCCTTTGTCGGTGCAGGAACGATGCACGAAAGCCTGGGTGTCATCGATGGATTTGCGCCAATCCATGTGCAAAGCCAGTTTCCGGCCGATTGGCTGCGCGGCGTACTGCAAAAAGAAACCGTTTTCAAAGCGGTAAATTTGCCCAAAACACCAATACGCGCCAATTCGTTTCAGTTGTCTGCAAACTAAAACTTCTAGGGAATTCACTGACGTTGCACCGCCTTGACCGCAGGTTGACGGACGATTAGATTCCAGTCACGTTGTATGACGACAGATCAATCAACCTATCCAGTTATCCCGCGAGGCCCTTGGCGGGGCCACGCCAGCGCATCCCGAACCTATGTCTCTCGCACCCAAAGATCCGCTCGACGGTGTCGTCACCCGTTGCCATCGCATCCTGCTGACCGGCGCCGCCGGCAACCTCGGCAAAGTCCTGCGTGACCGCCTGAAGCGCTACGCAGACGTGGTGCGCATCTCCGATATCGCCGACCTTGGCCCGGCGGGTGCGCAGGAAGAAGTCGTGCCCTGCGATTTGTCAGATGCCAAGGCTGTCCACGCGCTGGTGGCGGGCGTCGATGCCATCGTCCATCTGGGTGGCGTGTCGGTGGAGCGTCCGTTCGAGGAGATCCTCCCGGCCAATATCCAGGGCACCTACCACCTTTACGAGGCGGCGCGGCGCCATGGTGTGCGGCGCATCGTGTTCGCCAGCTCCAATCACGTGATTGGCTTCTACAAGCAGGGCGAGGTGCTCGACGCCGATTCGCCGCCGCGCCCGGACGGCTATTACGGCGTGAGCAAGGCGTTCGGCGAGCAACTGGGCAGCTTCTACTTCGACCGCTACGGCATCGAGACCGTGGCGCTGCGCATCGGCTCGTCGTTCCCGGAGGCGAAGGACCGCCGCATGCTGGTCACCTGGCTCGGCTACGACGACCTGGAGCAGCTGGTCAAGCGCGCGGTCTTCGTGCCGGAAGTGGGCTTCACGATCGTCTACGGCGCCTCGGCCAACCGCGATAGCTGGTGGGACAACAGCAAGGCGGCGCGGCTTGGTTTCCGGCCGGTGGAGTCGTCGGAGCAGTTCCGGGCCAAGGTGGAATCGGTACCGCCGCTGCCGGCGGACGACGCGGCGGGCTGGTACCAGGGCGGCGCCTTCGTCAAGGCCGGTCCGTTCGGGGACTGACGCCGTGAGCGCCCCCATCTCTCAAGTCGAACGCATCGGCAATATGCGCTGCGGCGTGGGCGAGAGCCCCGTCTGGCATGCCGCCGAGGTTGCGCTGTACTGGACCGATATTCCCGGCCGCACGCTGTGGCGATACGACCCGTCCAGCGGCCAGACCGACCACTGGAGCCTGCCCGAGATGGCCGGCTGCATGGCGATGACGCCGGACGGCGGCTGGCTGCTGGCAATGGAAACCGGACTGTTCCGCGTGGCCCGGCTGGTGCCGGGGCAGGCCACGCCGCCGCTGCAACGCGTGGCCACGGTGGCGCATGCGCGTGCCGGCATGCGTTTCAACGATGGCCGCGCCGACCGCCAGGGCCGCTTCTGGGCCGGCACGATGGTCATGGACATGTCGCTGGCCGCGCCCGACGGCAAGCTCTATCGCCATGACCCGGCCACCGGCGCGCTGGATGTCATGCGTGACGGATTGATCACCCCCAACGGGCTCGCCTTCAGCCCCGATGGTCGCACGATGTATCTGTCCGATTCGCACCCCGCGCGGCAGGCCGTGTGGGCGTACGACTACGACACCAACACTGGCACGCCGTCCAACCCGCGCCTGTTTATCGACATGAACCGCTACCCGGGCCGCCCCGACGGTGCCGCCGTGGATGCCGATGGCGGCTACTGGATCTGCGGCAACGACGCCGGCCAGGTCCACCGTTTCACGCCCGATGGCCGGCTCGATCGGTCCCTGGCGGTACCCGTGGCCAAGCCGGCGATGTGCGCGTTCGGCGGGGCCGGGCTGGACACCCTTTATGTCACGTCGATCCGCACCGACGACACCGATCCGCTCTCGGGCGCGGTGTTCGCGCTGCAACCGGGCGTGCGCGGCCTCGAGGAGCCCACGCTGCGCGCGTGACACCCCAATCGCCGAATCGCCGAATTGCCGTATCGCTTGCCCGCAAGCACCCAAGTCTTGAAGTCTTGATCGAAAAACTACAAATCCGGAGGCACTTCATGTTTTCTACCCGACTCCCGCGCGTCCGCCTGGGCGCCCTGATAGCGGCCATGGCCGCAGCCGTTGCCACCGTTGCCACCGTGGCGATGCCGATGGCCGCGCAGGCCGCCGACATGCGCTCGGCTGATATCCACCCCGAGGACTACCCGACCGTGCTGGCCGTGCGCCACATGGGCGAGTTGCTCAAGCAGCGTTCCAATGGCCGGCTGACGGTCAAGGTGTTCGCGCAGGGTTCGCTGGGCAGCGAGAAGGATGCGATCGAGCAGACCAAGATCGGCGCGCTGTCGATGGTGCGCGTGAACTCGGCGGCCATGAACAACATCTGCGAGGCGACCATCGTCCCGACGATGCCGTTCCTGTTCCGCTCCACCGACCACATGCGCCACGTGCTGGACGGCCCGATCGGCGACGACATCCTGAAGTCGTGCGAGAAGAACGGGTTCATCGGCCTGGCCTGGTATGACAGTGGCTCGCGCTCGATGTACACCACCAAGCGCCCGATCCGCACGCTGGCCGATGCCCGCGGCATGAAGATCCGCGTGCAGCAGTCGGACCTCTGGGTCTCGCTGCTGGAGGCGATGCACGCCAACGCCACGCCGATGCCGTGGGGCGAGGTCTACACCGCGCTGAAGACCGGCCTGGTCGATGGCGCCGAGAACAACTGGCCCAGCTACGAAAGCTCGCGCCAGTTCGAGGTCGCCAAGTACTACTCGCTGACCGAGCACTCGATGGCGCCCGAGATGCTGCTGTTCTCGAAGGTGATGTGGGACCGCATGTCCAAGGACGACCAGGCGATGATCCGCCAGGCCGCCAAGGACTCGGTGCCGTACATGCGCAAGCTGTGGGACGAGCGCGAGCAGAAGTCGCGCAAGATGGTGGAGGCCGCCGGCGTGCAGATCATCAGCGTCGACAAGACCTCGTTCCAGGCCGCGATGAAGCCCGTCTACGACCGCTTCATCACCAGCGCCCAGATGAAGGACCTCGTGCGCCGCGCGCAGGATACGAAGTAAGGGTAAGGGCGCCATCATGCTTTCGTCTTCTCCCACCCCGGCCGCGCCGGTGGACGGCGCGCCGGGGCCCGCTCCGGCCCCTGTCTCCAGCCCTGCTGGCAGTCTCTACACCCGCTTCTGCGCCACGCTGGCCCGCGCCTGCATGGCGCTGGGCGTGACCGGGCTCGTGCTGCTGGTCATTGCCGTGCTCACGCAGGTGTTCGGCCGCTACGTGCTCAACGACACCCCCACCTGGGCCGAAACCATCGCCATGCTGCTCGTGCTCTACGTGACGATGCTCGGCACGGCGGTGGGCGTGCGCGACGCCGGCCACATCGGCCTGGAGTCCCTGCTGGTGATGCTGCCCGAGCGCATCCGAACCAGGATCGAGTTGCTGATCCACGTGCTGGTTGGCACCTTCGGCGCGGTCATGGCCTACAACTGCGCGCTGCTGGCGCTGTCCGTGGCGGACTACAAGCTGCCCACGCTCGGCATCTCCGAGGGCTGGCGCTACCTGCCGCCGGTAATCGCCGGCGCGCTGATCGTGCTGTTTTCGATCGAACACATCATTGCGGTGCTGAAAGGCACGGAAGTGGAGCCGGCATGGCACTGATCATTCTCTCCATCAGCTTCTTCGGGCTGCTGGTCCTTGGCGTGCCGGTGGCGTTCTCGATCGGCCTGTCGGCGGTCATCACCATCCTGTACGAGGGCCTGCCGCTGGCCGTGGTGTTCCAGCAGATGACCTCGGGCATGAACGCGTTCTCGTTCCTGGCCATCCCGTTCTTCATCTTCGCCGGCGAGCTGATGCTGTACGGCGGCATTGCGGACCGCATCGTCAACTTCGCCAAGTCGATGGCCGGCCATGTGCGCGGCGGGCTGGGCATGTCGAACGTGCTGGCGTGCACGCTGTTCGGCGGGGTTTCCGGCTCGCCGGTGGCCGATGTGTCGGCCATGGGCGCGGTGATGATCCCGATGATGAAGCGCGAGGGTTACCACGCCGACTACGCGGTCAACGTGACCACGCACGCGGCGCTGGTGGGCGCGCTGATGCCGACCAGCCACAACATGATCATCTACACGCTGGCCGCGGGTGGGAAGGTGTCGATTGCCGCGCTGATCCTGGCCGGTGTGCTGCCGGCGCTGATCCTGACGATCTGCAACCTGGCCGCCGCGTACTTCGTGGCGCGCAGCCGGGGCTATCCGGCGGGCAAGTTCCCGGGCTGGGACATCGTCGGCCATTCGCTGGCGGCGGCGCTGCCGGGGCTGTTCGTGGTGGTGCTGATCCTGGTGGGCATCCTGTCCGGCGTGTTCACGGCGACGGAGTCGGCGGCGGTGGCGGTGCTCTACGCGCTGGCGCTGACCGTGCTGGTGTACCGCTCGCTGACGCGCGAGCAGTTCGTCAAGGCCGCGGCCAAGGCGGTCAAGACCACCGGCGTGGTGCTGCTGCTGATCGGCATTTCCGGCACCTTCGGCTACCTGATCAGCCTCTATGGCGTGGCCGAGCTGACCGGGCAGTTCCTCAGTTCGCTGTCCACCAGTCCGTGGATGATCTTCCTGATGGTGAACGTAATGCTGTTCATCCTCGGCACCTTCCTGGACATGGCCGCGACCATCCTGATCTGCACGCCGATCTTCCTGCCGATCTGCCAGCACTTCGGCATGGGGCCGGTGCAGTTCGGCATGATGATGCTGATCAACTGCGCGCTGGGGCTGAACACACCGCCCGTGGGCACGACGCAGTTCGTCGGCTGCGCCATCGGCGGGGTGTCGGTGGGGCAGGTGATGAAGACGATCTGGCCGTTCTACGGGGCGTTGCTGGCGGCCCTGTTGATGGTCACCTACGTGCCGGCGTTCTCGATGTGGCTGCCGGACCTGCTGCTGAAGTGAGCGGCTGGCTGACCCCCGGCGCACTACACACCGTGCGCGCGGGCGCCCACGTTCTGACCGTGGCGCCCGCCGCCGGTGGCCGCATGGCCGCGCTGACCACCACGCGTGCCGATGGCAGCGCCATCGACTGGCTCGCGCCGATGCCGGACGAGGCGCTGCGCGACGGCTTCGAGAGCCGCGCCTGGCCCAAGGCCGGCAGCTATCCGCTGCTGCCGTACTCGAACCGCATCCGCGATGGCCGGTTCCGCTGGCAGGGGCGCGAGGTCCAGTTGCCGCCGCATCCGGGCCAGCCGCACGCGATGCATGGCTTCGGGCACGTCCGCCCCTGGCAGGTGGTGGAATCTCAGGAAAATGCAATCACGCTGGCGCTCCAGCATCCGCCCGGCATCGACTGGCCCTGGGCCGTGCTGGCGCGGCAGTCGCTGGTGCTGGGCGAGGAGGGCCTCGCCGCCGCGCTCGAAATCCGTAACGTGGGGGATGCGCCGATGCCCGTGGGTGGCGGCTTCCATCCGTTCTTTGCCCGGCCACCCGGCCTGCGCATCCAATTCGACGCGGCGCATGTCTGGCCGGCGGACGGCGGCGGGTTGGCCACGGGCCGCGCGGCCATCGGACGGCGCGAAGCCTTCCTGCGCGAGCGCCATCTGCCCGATGCGGACCTCTCTGTCTACTACAGCGGCTGGAAGCGCCAGGCCACGCTGCGGCGCACGGACGGCGCCACGCTGACCCTGCGCGCCGCCGAGCCGCTCGAACACCTGATCCTCCACGCGCCAGGCGGGTGCGACTTCGTTTGCCTGGAGCCGGTCTCCCACGTGGCGGACGCCGTCAACCTGTGCGCGCGGGGCTGGGAGGGCACCGGCCTGCGCGCGCTGGCGCCCGGGGAGTCGGTCACGTTCCGCATGCAGTGGCACATCGAGGTGCCGCGCTGACATGCAAACAGGGCGCCGGAGCGCCCTGTCTTGTCCTGCATCCCCCTATATATATAGAGAGAGACTGGCTTACGCCTTGCCTTCGGCTTCCCGGTGGTAGCGCGTGATGCGATCCACCTCGTTCCTGGAGCCGAGCACCACCGACACGCGCTGGTGCAGCTGGGTCGGCTGCACGTCCAGGATGCGGTCGTGGCCGTTGGTGGCCGCACCGCCGGCCTGTTCGACCAGGAACGCCATCGGGTTGGCCTCGTACATCAGGCGCAGCTTGCCCGGCTTCTCCGGCTCGCGCTTGTCCCACGGATACATGAACACGCCGCCGCGGGTCAGGATGCGGTGCACATCGGCCACCATCGACGCCACCCAGCGCATGTTGAAGTTCTTGCCGCGCGGGCCTTCCTCGCCGGCCAGGCATTCGTCGATGTATTCGCGCACGGGTGGGGCCCAGTGACGCATGTTCGACATATTGATGGCAAATTCCTTGGTGTCTTCCGGAATCTGCACGTCCGACTGGGTCAGCACGAAGCTGCCGGCCTCGCGGTCCAGCGTGAACATGTGCACGCCGTTGCCCACGGTCAGCACCAGCGTGGTCTGCGGGCCGTACACGGCATAGCCGGCTGCCACCTGGTGCGTGCCCGGCTGCAGGAAGTCGTGCTCGGTCACGGTCTGGCCCGGCTTGGGCATGTGCAGCACCGAGAAGATCGTGCCGATCGACACATTCACGTCGATATTCGACGAGCCGTCGAGCGGATCGAACAGCAGCAGGTACTCACCCTTCGGGTAGCGGTTCGGGATCTCGTAGAACGAGTCCATTTCCTCCGAGGCCATCGCGGCCAGGTGGCCGCCCCACTCGTTGGCGTCCAGCAGCACTTCGTTGGCGATGACGTCCAGCTTCTGCTGGGTCTCGCCCTGCACATTGCCGGTGCCGGCCGAGCCGAGTACGCCCGCGAGGGCGCCCTTGCTCACGGCGTTGGAAATGGCCTTGCAGGCGCGCGCCACCACCTCGATCAGCAGCCGGAGCTCCGGCTGGATCGTGTTGTGCTTGCGCTGCTCCTCGACCAGATAGCGGGTGAGGCTGATGCGTGTCATGTGGGTTCTCCTTCGATGGCCGCAATTCTACATGTCTGCCGCTACAGACATCGCAGTTTTACGAATGGTTGCCGCTCCGTCCTCAGCCGGCGGGGTCAGGCAGCCAGCGACTTGCCGACGATCTCCCGTACGTCCCGCGAGAGCGTCTGGCACGCCGCCACGCGCTCCAGCGCGGCGCGCATGCGGTCCCGCAGCGGCAGCGCGTATTTCTGCCAGCGATCCATCACCCGCGCCAGCCGGGCGGCCACCTGCGGGTTGATGGCGTCCAGCGCCAGCACCTGATCGGCCCAGAATTCGTAGCCGGAGCCGTCCTCGGCGTGGAACTGCGCCGGATTGCCCGAGCAGAAGCTGAAGATCAGCGAGCGCGCCCGGTTTGGGTTGCGCAGGTTGAAGGCGGGGTGGGCCATCAGCGCGCGCACGGTGTCGATGGTGCGCTTGCCGGCGTGCGGGCCCACGTCGCCGCGCTGCATGCCCTGGAGCGAGAACCACTTGTCGATGACCAGCGCGTCCTGCTCGAAGCGCTGGTAGAAGTCCGCCAGCGCGTGCTCGCGGCCCGGCGCGAAACTGTTGACGAGCGCCGAGAGCGCCGCGGCGCGGTCGGTCATGTTATCGGCCTGCTGGTAGTGGCTATCGGCCAGCGCCTGCATGGCGGCGTCGCCGCTGTCGGCCAGATAGCCGAGCGCCAGGTTGCGCAGCGCGCGGCGGGCCATCGCGTCCGCGTCGGGGCTGTACGCGCCCGGAGTGGCGTTGGCTTCATATGCGGCCAGCCATTCGCGCTGCAGCGCGCTGGCCAGGCCCTCGCGCATGAACAGGCGGGCGCGGTGGATCGCGGCCGGGTCGGCCACGCCCATGCGCTCGGCCAGATAGGCTTCGGCAGGCAGCATCAGCGCCTGCTCGCGGAACGCCGGGCTCAGCGAGCCGTCCGTCAACACGGCGCGGAAGGCAGCCACCAGCGCAGGGTCGAGCTTCAGTTCCCGGCCGGCCTGCACCTCGCCCACCAGTTTCAGCAGCGCGCGCGTGGCCAGGCGCTGGCCGGCTTCCCAGCGGTTGAACGCGTCGCTGTCGTGGGCCAGCAGGAAGGTCAGTTCGGCATCGGAGTACTCATAGTCGACGATGACCGGCGCGGAGAAGTCGCGCAGCAGCGACGGCAGGGGGGCCTTGTCGCCGCGCGGCAGCCCCGTGAAGCGGAAGGTCTGCTCGGCCTGCGTGAAGTCGAGCACGCGGGTGGTGCCACGCTGGGTGGCGTCCCCGGCGGACTCGCCTTCCAGGTGCAGCGGCAGGTCGGCGCCATCGGCACCGATCAGGCCCACCGCGAACGGGATGTGGAACGGCTGCTTTTCGGGCGTGCCCGCACGGGTCTCGATGCCGACCTTCGGGCAGCGCTGGGCCAGCGTCAGCGCCAGCGTGCCGGCGGCGCCGTCCCACGCGGTCTTCACGCTGACCACCGGCGTGCCTGCCTGGCTGTACCAGAGCCCGAACTGGGTCAGGTCGCGGCCGTTGGCGTCGGCCATGGCGGCGCGGAAGTCGTCGCAGGCCACGGCCTGGCCGTCATGGCGCTGGAAGTACAGGTCCATGCCCTTGCGGAAGCCGTCGCGGCCCAGCAGGGTCTGGTACATCCGCACGACTTCGGCGCCTTTCTCGTAGACCGTGACGGTGTAGAAGTTGTTGATCTCCTCGTAGCTGTCCGGGCGCACCGGGTGGGCCATCGGGCCGGCATCCTCGGGGAACTGCACCTGGCGCAGCACGCGCACGTCCTCGATCCGCTTCACCGCGCGGCCGGACTCGGAGCCCATCATGTCCGCCGAGAACTCCTGGTCGCGGAACACCGTCAGCCCTTCCTTGAGCGAGAGCTGGAACCAGTCGCGGCAGGTCACGCGGTTGCCGGTCCAGTTGTGGAAGTACTCGTGCCCCACCACAGATTCGATATTGGCGAAGTCCACGTCCGTGGCCGTCTGCGCATTGGCCAGCACGTACTTCGTATTGAAGATGTTCAGGCCCTTGTTCTCCATCGCCCCCATGTTGAAGTCGCTCACGGCGACGATCATGAAGCGGTCAAGGTCGAGTTCCAGCCCGAAGCGGCGCTCGTCCCAGCGGATGGCATGGATCAGGGAGTCCATGGCGTGGCGGGTCTTGTCGAGGTCCTGCGGCTCCACCCAGACCTGCAGCAGCTTTTCCTTGCCCGAGGCGCTGGTGATGCGCTCTTCCACGCAGGCCAGCTTGCCGGCCACCAGCGCGAACAGGTAGGACGGCTTGCGGAACGGGTCTTCCCAGACGGCTTCGTGGCGGCCATCGGGCAGCGCGCGCTCGGACAGCAGGTTGCCGTTGGAGAGCAGCACCGGACTGGCGGCGCGGTCGGCGCGCAGCGTGACGCGGTAGGTCGCCATCACGTCGGGCCGATCGAGGAAATAGGTGATGCGGCGGAAGCCTTCGGCTTCGCACTGGGTGAAGAAATTGCCGTTGGAGACATAGAGGCCCGACAGCGTGGTATTCGCCGCCGGGTTGCAGGCGGTGGTGATGGCGAGCGTGCCCTGCGCCGGCAGGCCGGTCAGCGTGAGCGTGCCGGCGTCTTCCTTCGCGCTGGTGAACGGCTGGCCGTCGAGGGTCACGCCGAGCAGATCCAGGGCCTCGCCCACCATGACCAGCGGGGCGTCGCCGGCCGCGCCGGACGCGCGCCGGAAGGTCAGCGTGCTGGTGACGACGGTGCGTTGCGGATCCAGATCCAGCACCAGATCGACGTGGTCGATGGCGAAGGCGGGCGGAGTATAGTCCTTGCGATAGACGGTAACGGGCGTATCGGTGCGCAGCATGGGGAATCCTGTCTTCGGGGTGACCGGGGGGCGGCCGCCACGGCGGGTGGCGGTGCGGAAGGGTCCGCGGAAGTCCCCATTGTAGCCAAGGGCGGCGGGGAATTCCGGGAGACCGCCCGTGTCTGAAGTCACGTGGGGCGAACGAACAAGAACGAGGTATCGCGATGTGGGATTTGGTAGCAGGGATGGGTCGACGGGCCGTGGTGGCGCTTGGGGCGCTGGGGGTGCTGGGTCTGGCTGGCTGCGCCAGCACGGTGACCACCGAGGTCACCGCCTTCCGGCAGGCCGGGTGGCAGAACGACGCGCCGCGCACCTACGCCTTCGAGCGTGCGCCGATGCAGGCGCCAGTGCAGGCGCCGGCTGCGCCGGCCGGGCAACCCGCCGCCCAGCAGGCCCCGCAGTTCCAGGCCCAGGATTCCCAACTCGAATATGAGACCTACCTGGCGTGGCTGGCCGAGGCGCTGGCCGGCGTGGGCTTCGAGCAGATGCCGCCGGGCCAGGCACGCTACCTTGTCAGCATGGACTACGGCGCCGTGCCTGGCATGGTGCGCGTGGCCGAAACCTATTATTCCGATCCCTGGTACGGCCCGTGGGGACCGTACTGGGGGCCGTACGGCGGCTACTACCGGCCCTATGGCCCGTGGGGCTGGGGGCCGGGCTATCCCGGCTATTGGCCGCCGCAGACCGTGGTGCGCGACGTGCCGGTAACGTTCTCCAGCCTGCGCATCTTCTTCAAGGACGCCGCGAGCGGCAAGCGCGTGTACCAGATCACCGCGCGCAACACCACCGAGGGTGGCAGTCTGGCGGGCGTGATGCCGTACATGATCCGCAGCGCGCTGACCGAATTCCCGTCGGAAAGCGGCCGGCCCCGGCGCGTAACGCTGGAAGTCGACAAGGACAAGAAGTAATCCCCGGCGCGGCGCATGGGACGCCCGCTGGTTCATCCATAAGACAAGGCGATTGCCTACCGTGCGGTAAAAGCAGTTTTACGCCAGATTCGCGCAAAACTGCTGCCGGCACGCGGCAAAGCGCAACCAGCCGCGAAATGGCTGGGCTAGAATGGCTCCTCGATTTTTTCCGGTACGAGCAAATGAGCAGCAAGACAAGCGGTGATGCACCGCAACATGCCCCCAATAGCCCTGAAGCGCAGTTGCGTCTCGCCGCGCTGGAATATCACCGCAGCCCGACCAAGGGCAAGATCCAGGTAACGGCCACC
The DNA here is from genome assembly GCF_052115685.1 of Cupriavidus sp. 2KB_3. Lineage (NCBI taxonomy): Bacteria > Pseudomonadati > Pseudomonadota > Betaproteobacteria > Burkholderiales > Burkholderiaceae > Cupriavidus > Cupriavidus sp. 2KB_3. The sequence continues at coordinate 96,233 of NZ_JBFRHD010000021.1, read as the reverse complement.
AAGGCGCTGTCCAACCAGCGCGACCTGTCGCTGGCCTACTCGCCGGGCGTGGCCTATGCCTGCGAGGAGATCGCCAAGGATCCGACCATGGCCGCCGAGTACACCTCGCGCGCCAATCTCGTGGCCGTGATCACCAACGGTACCGCCGTGCTTGGTCTGGGCGACATCGGCCCGCTGGCCGGCAAGCCGGTGATGGAAGGCAAGGGCTGCCTGTTCAAGAAGTTCGCCGGCATCGACGTGTTCGACATCGAACTCGATGCCCGCGACCCGGACAAGATCGTCGAGATCGTCGCGGCGCTGGAGCCCACGCTCGGCGGCGTGAACCTCGAGGACATCAAGGCGCCCGAGTGCTTCTATATCGAGAAGAAGCTGCGCGAGCGCATGAACATCCCCGTCTTCCACGACGATCAGCACGGTACGGCCATCATCTCGGCCGCGGCGCTGCTGAACGGCCTGAAGGTGGTGGGCAAGGACATCGGCAGCGTGAAGGTGGCCGTGTCGGGCGCCGGCGCCGCTGCCATCGCCTGCCTGGACACCATGGTGAGCCTGGGCCTGAAGCGCGAGAACATCTCCGTGGTGGACTCGAAGGGCGTGATCTATGTGGGCCGCGACGCCAACATGGAAGCCAACAAGGCCCGCTACGCGCAGGACACCGCCAACCGCACGCTGGCCGACATCGTCAACAACGCCGACGTGTTCCTGGGCTGCTCCACCGCTGGCGTGCTGACCGGCGAGATGGTCAAGACGATGGCCGACAAGCCCATCATCCTGGCGCTGGCGAACCCGGAACCGGAAATCCGCCCGGAAGTGGCCAAGGCCGCGCGCCCGGACTGCATCATCGCGACCGGCCGGTCGGACTATCCGAACCAGGTCAACAACGTGCTTTGCTTCCCGTACATCTTCCGTGGCGCGCTGGACTGCGGCGCGACGAAGATCACCGAGGAAATGAAGCTGGCCTGCGTGAAGGCGATTGCCGAGCTGGCCGAAGCCGAACTGAACGACGCCGTGGCCGCTGCCTACGGTGGCCGTGAGCTGAAGTTTGGCCCGGACTACATCATTCCCACGCCGTTCGACCAGCGCCTGATCGAGAAGATTGCGCCAGCCGTGGCGAAGGCCGCCGAGGAATCGGGCGTGGCCACGCGTCCGATCCAGGACCTGGAAGCCTATCGCCAGCAACTGACGCATTACGTCTACCACACCGGCCTGATCATGAAGCCGGTGTTCTCGGCTGCCAAGGCCGCGCCGAAGCGCGTGGCCTACGCCGAGGGTGAGGAAGAGCGCGTGCTGCGTGCCGTGCAGAGCGTGGTGGACGAGGGCCTGGCCAAGCCGATCCTGATCGGCCGCCCGCACGTGATCCAGATGCGCATCGAGAAGGCTGGCCTGCGCCTGCGCCCGGGCGTGGACTTCGAGCTGATCAACCCTGAGGACGATCCGCGCTACCGTGCCTATCACGAGGCCTACCACACGCTGCGCGGCCGCGACGGCGTGACGCCGGACATGGCCAAGGTGGCGCTGCGCCGCTCGAACACGCTGATCGGCACCATGCTGATGCATATGGGCGATGCCGATGCACTGCTGTGCGGCACCGTGGGCCGCTTCGAAGCCCACCTGGAGCACGTGCGCGACGTGATCGGCCTGGCGCCGGGCGCCAAGGTGTTCGCCGCCATGAACGCGCTGATGCTCGAGAAGTACACGCTGTTCATTACCGACACGTTCGTGAACGAGGACCCGACCGCCGAGGAACTGGCTGCCATCACCCAGCTGGCCGCCGAGGAAATCCAGCGTTTCGGCCTGCATCCGAAGGTGGCGATGATGTCGCACTCGATGTTTGGCTCGTCGAACCGCCCGTCGGCGCGCAAGATGCGCGACGCTGCCGCGATCCTGGCCAAGGTGGCCCCGCGGCTGGAAGTGGAAGGCGAGATGCAGGGCGATGCCGCGCTGGTCGAGGACGTGCGCCGTCACTTCCTGCCGAATACCAAGCTGGCCGGCAGCGCCAACCTGCTGGTCATGCCGACGCTGGACGCCGCTAATATCGCCTTCAACCTGCTCAAGATCACGGGCGGGCAGGGTGTGACGGTGGGCCCGATCCTGCTGGGCGCGGCCAAGCCGGTGCACATCCTGAATCCGCAGGCCACCACGCGGCGTATCGTCAACATGACGGCCGTGGCTGTCGCGGAGTCGAGCGCGGTGCGCTAAGTGTCTGGCGCGATGCGCTAGGCGGCTACTGGCGGGAAACCGCCCGTGCCAAAGAAAAACCGGGCCTGAGGAAACTCAGGCCCGGTTTTTTCATGTCGGTGCGCTGGCAGCGTCTGCCGGGGTTGCCAGCGCGTCGGCGGGGCGATTGCACTATTGCAGCACGTTGTACTGCTCCCGCATTACCACGATGATCGAGCGTGCCGCTGCCATGCGATGGGACAAGTCGTCAAAGGTATCCTCGCGAAAATCGACCTCAGCGCTCCAGTTGCAACCCGTATGGTCCGGCTGGTGCACACGCATGGCGTGGAGTTCCGCCTCGCCGCATTCAGGGTTGTTGTCCAGGCACTGGCTCAGGATAGCCATCAATTCCGACCGGGTCTTCGCAAAGCGCCTCATGAGTCACCTCTTTGGTTCGCCGCGGGATTCGCGCTGGTTCGTGGTCCGGCCCACAGTCCGGACAATCAATCTATGCAGCGGGCGGGGCAGTCGCCAATTGAATCCGTCTATGGAGCAGTCGTTTCCGATCCTCGCGCGGATGGCGGAAAATTGCCGCAACGCAGCATTGGCGGCAATAAAAAAGCCCGCCGAGGCGGGCTTTCGTCTGACCGGTGACGCAGATCAGAACTTGTGGCGCATGCCCACGCCGAAGGTATCGCCGTGCTCGAGGCCGGTGATCTTGTCGTAGAAATACGCTGCGTACACGTCGGTGCGCTTCGACAGGTTGTAGTCGTAGGCCACCGCGAACGTGTTGCGCTTGAAGCTGGCCACGTCGTTCAGCGTCTTCACGTAACCGTACGAAGCCAGCACGTTGCCCGCGCCCACCGGCACCGAGACGCCGGCCTGGCCGTCCATGTGCTTGATGTCGCCGTTGACGTTGGCGTTGACATCGCTCTTGATGTACTGGCCCTGCGCGAACACCTTCACGACCTTGAAGTCGTACGACAGGCCCACCTGCACGGCGTTCTGCTTGTCGAAGCCCTGGATGTACGGGCTGTTGGCGCTGCCGGTGGAGTTGGTCAGGTCACCCGGGGTGCTGTCGAACTTGACCTGCTGGTAGGCCACCGTCGCGGCGAAGTTGCCGGCGAAGTACGTCAGGTTGGCGCCGAACTTGTTCTTGCTGTTGTTGCCGGCCGACTCACCGAGGCTGTAGATGAAGTTGGCGGTCAGGCCGCCGAACGTCGGCGTGGAATAGACGATCGAGTTGTTCCAGCCCGAGTCGCCGATGATGCCCGGATCGTACAGCTGGCCGTTGTTGACCGTGAAGTACGTGTGGAAGATCTGCGGCGAGAACACGTACGAGTCGACCAGCGGGTTGAACAGGATCGTCGAGACGAAGTACGGCGTGGTGTTGCGGCCGAGCTTGACCGTGCCGTAGGTGTTGTTCTGCAGGCCGACATAGGCATTGCGGCTGAACATCGAGTCGCCGTTGAAGCGGCCCATCGAGCCGGAGTCGGTGCGGAAGAAGCCGTTCAGGTCGAAGATGGCCTTGGTGCCCATGCCCAGGTCTTCTACGCCCTTGATCCCCCAGTAGGACGTCTGCATGCCGCCCGAATTGGCCACAAAGGCCCGGTCGCCGTTGCCCGGGCTCTTGACGCCACCGACGAACATGTCGGCCTGGCCGTACAGCGTGACGCTGGACTGGGCCATGGCCGCGCCGGAAAAGAGCATGGCGGCGACGGCCGCCAGCTTGATCGCCGGCTTGGAAGCCGGCTTGTTGTTGTACTGCTTCTGCATGGTAAAGACCTCCGTGGTTGTGATGCCTGCTCAGAACGTTTCTTGTGTGTGCCGGAACCCTTCTGGGTCTCTCAGGTGTGCCGAACGTTGCTGCCCCTTCTTTCTCTCTCTTCTTCCAGTTGCCGCGCTATGGGTTACGCGGCAACTAAGTCGCGGATACTAAGTCGTTCAGCCGGAACTGCGCAATGCGATGAATCTGATTGATGCAAGTTTGCAACTCCACCTCGGGCGCGTTATCGAGGCGGCTTGCAAAAGCGTCGATGATGCCGTGGCGGTCATAGCCGCGAACGGCCAGGATGAACGGGAAGCCGAACTTCTGGTTGTAGGCGGCGTTGAGCGCCTGCAGCCGTTCGAACTCCTCGGCCGTGCATTGGTCGAGCCCCGCGCCGGCCTGCTCGCGCGTGGACTCCGCCGTCAGCTCGCCGCGTACCGCGGCCTTGCCGGCCAGCTCCGGGTGGGCGCGCACCAGCTTCAGCTGGGCGGCCTCGCCGGCGGCATCGACGGCACCGCGCAGCGCGGCGGCCAGCGCGGCGGCGTCGGCGAACGGACGCGCCTTGGCGGCGGTCTCGGCGAACCAGGGCGAATGCTCGTAGATGCCGCCTAGTACTTCGACGAATTCAGCCTCGGGCATCGCATTCAACTGGGCGAGGGTGTAGGTCGTGCTCATGCCTGGCTCCCGTGCGGATGGGTGTCGATCCAATGGCGGGCGATGTCCACGCGCCGGCAGATCCATACCTTGTCGTGCGCCTGCACGTAGTCGAGGAAGCGTTGCAGCGCGCGGAAACGGCCCGGGCGGCCGAGCAGCCGGCAGTGCATGCCGATCGACAGCATCTTGGGCCGGTCCTGGCCCTGGGGGTCGCCCTCGGCATAGAGCACGTCGAACGCGTCCTTCAGGTACTGGAAGAACTGGTCGCCCGTGTTGAAGCCCTGCGGCGTGGCGAAGCGCATGTCGTTCGAGTCGAGCGTGTACGGCACCACCAGATGCGGCTTCTTCTCGCCGCCGGTGACTTCCACCTCGGTCCAGAAGGGCAGGTCGTCGCCGTAGTAGTCGGCGTCGTACAGCAGGCCGCCGTGCTCCACTACCAGGCGGCGCGTGTTGGGGCTGTCCCGGCCCGTGTACCAGCCGAGCGGCATCTCGCCGGTCAGCTCCTTGATGATCTGCATGCCGATGCGCATGTGCTCGCGCTCGGTGGCTTCGTCGATGTTCTGGTAGTGAATCCAGCGCCAGCCATGGCAGGCGATTTCGTGGCCCAGCTCGACGAACGCGCGCGTCAGCTCGGGATGGCGCTGGAGCGCCATCGACACGCCGAAGATCGTCAGCGGCAGCTTGCGTTGCTCGAACTCGCGCAGGATGCGCCAGACCCCGGCGCGCGAGCCGTACTCGTACACGCCTTCCATGCTCATGTGCCGGTCGGGGTAGGCCGCGGCACCGATGATCTCGGACAGGAACTGCTCGGAGCCGGCGTCGCCGTGCAGCACGTTGTTCTCGCCGCCTTCCTCGTAATTGAGCACGAACTGCAGCGCGATGCGCGCGCCGCCCGGCCAGCGGGCGTGCGGCGGCTGGGCGCCGTAGCCGATGAGATCGCGTGGATAGTTATCGTGTGTCATCTCTTATGTGTCTGCTTCAGGAGAAATCTGCTGCTCGCATGAGCGAAGGTCTCGATTGTTGTCATCGCCCCTGGCTGAAGCGACTTCACTTACGCAAAGCGCGTGCCAGAGGCGTCTCATGCGAGTCCGCCGTTGTTGACATGTTTTAGCGATGGTTGCGTGCCAAATGCCGTCAAAAACTGTCGGACAAAAATGTTGAGTTCGATTGTTGAATCAGGATTGTCGGGCTCACTCCGTGCCGTGGGAGTTGGCCGCTGCGCTGCGCATGGCTTCGTCGGCAGATTGCATGCCGTTGAAGAACAGGTTCAGCACGACCGCGACGATGGTGCCCAGCACGATGCCGCTGTGCGTGAACGGATCGGTCCACTTGGGCAGGTACTGGAACAGCGTGGGCGAGAGCGTGGGGATCATCCCGAAGCCGATGGAGATCGCCACGATGAACAGGTTGTGCCGGTTGCGGGTGAAGTCGCAGCTACCCAGGATGCGGATGCCCGACGCGGCCACCATGCCGAACATCACGATGCCGGCGCCGCCGAGCACGAACTGGGGCACCGATGCCACGATGTGCGCCATCTTCGGGAACAGGCCGAACGCGATCAGGATCACGCCGCCGGCTGCCGCCACGTAGCGCGAGCGCACGCCGGTCACGGTGACCAGGCCCACGTTCTGCGAGAACGAGGTGTACGGGAAGGTGTTGAAGATGCCGCCGATGACGGTGCCCAGGCCGTCGGCGCGCAGGCCGGCGGTCAGGTCGTTGCGGCTCAGCTTGCGGCCGGTGATGTCGGACAGGGCCAGGAACATGCCGGTGGACTCGACCAGCGTGATCAGCATCACGATGCACATCGACAGGATGGCCGTGATCTCGAACGTCGGCATGCCGAAGTGCAGCGGCGTGATGATGGCCACGTAGCTGGCTTCGTTCAGGCCTTCGAACGAGACCTTGCCGAACGCCATCGCCACCACCGTGCCGATCACGATGCCGAGCAGCACCGCGCAGTTGGCGATCAGCCCCCGGCCATAGCGCGAGAGCAGCAGGATCACCAGCAGCACCAGGCCGGCGATGGCCAGGTTGCCGAGGTCGCCGTAGGCGAGGTTGGGCACGTCCTTGACCACGCCGTCGATCACGGTGCGCGTGGTGGGCTGGCCGCCGCCGGCCCAGTTGATGCCCACCCGCATCAGCGACACCCCGATCAGCGTGATCACCGTGCCGGTCACCACGGGCGGAAACAGCCCGAGCATGCGTCCCATCATTGGCGCAATCAGCACGCCAAACAGCCCTGACGCGATCACCGCGCCGTAGATGCCGAGCAGGCCCACGTTGGGGTCGTTGCCGATGGCGATCATCGGCGCCACCGAGGCAAACGTCACACCCATCATCACGGGCATGCGGATACCGAACTTCCAGAAGCCGATGGCCTGGATCAGCGTGGCGAGCCCGGCCGCGAACAGATCGGCATTGATCAGGAACGCCAGCTGGTCCTTGGGCAGCTTGAGCGCCCCGCCGACGATGAGCGGCACGGCAACGGTGCCGGCGTACATCACCAGCACGTGTTGCAGGCCCAGCGCCAGCAGGCGCCCGGAGGGCAGCCGCTCGTTGGTGAGGTCCGTGGGGACCGTTGTGCTTGGGGAAGTCATGGGTGTGTCTCCTCTCCTTTGGTTTTGATGGGAACGCGCGCCGGGGTCCATGGCCTCTTGTGGTTATGAGGGTCTCGTGCCGTGCCTCTGTCGGGCGTTGATGGCAACGAGATTTGTGGGCCTGGCATCGGCAACAGGGGTGTGCTGTTGTCCGGCGGCGGGAACATCGCGCTAGGTGGAGCGGCCCAGCACGCTGCGAAGATCGAAATTGCCGGGTTCGTCCGGCTGCACGCGGTCCGCGCAGGCGCCAAGGTGGTGCGCCATGCGCGACTGGGCGAGGGCGGCGTCGCCCTGTTCCAGTGCGTCGAGAATGTCGTCGTGTTCGTCGAACGAGCACGCGTTGTGGCCCGGGGACTCGACGCTGGCAATCATCAGCGTGGTGCGCGAGACCAGCCGGCGCATCATCGTCACCAGCAGCGCGTTGCCGGACAACTCGGCCAGCGCGGTGTGGAACTCGGCGGAGAGCCGGATCCAGCGCGGGCGCGCGTGCGTCAGGAAGGCCTGGCGCTCGGACTCCACCATCTTGCGCAGCGGGGCGATCACGGTGCGGACGTTGGGCAGGCTGGCGAGCTTCTCCAGCACGGCGCGCTCGAGCATCTGGCGCAGCTCGAACATGTCGTGCGCCTCGTCGGTGGACGGGCTGGCGATGAACGCGCCCCGGTTCGGCTCGAGGTCGACCATGCCGTCAGCGGCCAGCCGCGACAGCACCTTGCGCACGGTGTGGCGCGCGGTGGCATAGATCTCGCAAAGCGAATGCTCGGTCAGCTTGGTGCGCGGCGGCAGCCGGTGCTCCATGATCGCGTCGTAGATCTCGTGGTACATGCGCTCCTCCACGGAGCCCTTGCGGGCGGGCTTGTTATCGGAGGGGGTGGACTGGGCTTCGGCCACGGCGGCAATCAGTTTGAGATTCTTGGACATCCTGGGCACTCGCAAGGGAGACAGAGGGGATGATCGGGAGGAGCAACGATCGTAGCGAGTGGGTATCAAGTCGACATCAGGCGCCTTGATACCGGTCATACGGTCGCGTGGATCTAAAAATTGTTGACAATTATTTGGATATGCAAGCACTATTGTCAACAAAACCTGAGAAGGTTTTCGACAAGTACGGGAAATCCCCGAGTTGTCATACGGATTGGGCAGGCGCATTGTCGCCACGCACCAATCCAGCGCCGGGATGCGTTAAAAGACGTACCGAGCGGGCATCATTCCCACAAATGGTGCTAGTGAAGGCAGCGGCGCCCCTCACAACCCACACCCGCAAAGGAAGAACAGGATGGGACGCTTGACCACTCACGTTCTCGACACGGCCGCCGGCACACCCGGCAAGGCGATGTCGGTCACCCTTCATAAAATTGTCGACAATCGTCGCGAGACGCTGAAGCAACTCGTGACCAACCACGATGGCCGTTGTGACCAGCCGCTGCTGGAAGGCGATGCGCTCGTGGCAGGCGTGTACGAACTCGAGTTCGGCGCCGGCGACTATTTCCGTGCCCAGGGCGTGCAATTGCCCGATCCGGCATTCCTCGACGTGGTGACGCTGCGCTTCGGCATTGCCGACACCGCCGCGCACTACCACGTGCCCCTGCTGGTGTCGCCGTGGTCGTACTCGACCTACCGCGGCAGCTGAGCATCAGGCGGACGGGAAAAGGAGACAAGTCATGGAAGGCTACATTCTCGACTGGGCCAATCTGCTGCTGCGCTGGGTGCACGTCATCACGGCCATCGCGTGGATCGGTTCCTCGTTCTATTTTGTCTGGCTCGACAACAGCCTGACGCGCCCCGAAGATCCGGCCCTGAAGGAGAAGGGCGTTGGCGGGGAACTCTGGGCCGTGCACGGTGGCGGGTTCTACAACCCGCAGAAGTACCTGACCGCGCCCAAGTCGCTGCCCGAGAACCTGCACTGGTTCTACTGGGAGTCCTACTCCACGTGGATGACCGGCTTCGGCCTGCTGGTGGTGCTGTACCTGTTCAACGCCAGCACCTACCTGATCGACAAGAACGTGTTCGACATGTCGCCCGGCGCGGCAGTCGGCTTCGCGGTCTCGTACCTGGCCATCGGCTGGGTGGTCTATGACTCGATCTGCCGGCTGTTCGGCAAGAGCGACCGCGTGGTGGGCATCCTGGTGGCGGTGTTCGTGGGCGTGGCGGCGTATGCGGCCTGCCATATCTTCTCGGGCCGCGCGGCGTTCCTGCTGACTGGCGCGATGATCGCCACGATCATGAGCGCCAACGTCCTGATCTGGATCATCCCGGGCCAGCGCAAGGTCGTGGCGGCGCTGAAGGCCGGCCAGCCGGTGGACCCGATCCACGGCAAGCGCGGCAAGCAGCGTAGCGTGCACAACACTTACTTCACGCTGCCGGTGCTGTTCGCGATGTTGTCGAACCACTACAGCATGACGTACGCGCACAAGCAGAACTGGCTGGTGCTGATCCTGATCATGCTGGCCGGCGTGCTGATACGCCAGTTTTTCATCCTGAAGCACAAGGGCAAGATCAACGTGGCCTGGCCGGCCGCCGGCGTGGCGCTGCTGGGTGTGGTGGCAGTGATGATCGCGCCACAGCCGCGCCCGCAAGTGGCCAGCAACGCCGCTGGCGACGCCGCCAACGCGGTGAGCTTTGCCAAGGTGCAGGAAATTGTGAATGCCCGCTGCGTGCAGTGCCACGCCGAGGCGCCCAAGATGATGCCGACCGCCGCCAAGGGCATCAAGCTCGATACCGTTGACGAGATCAAGGCGCACGCGCAGCTGATCTACCAGCAGGCGGTGCAGCAGAAGGCCATGCCGCTGGGTAACGTCACGCAGATCACGGAAGACGAGCGCGCGCTGCTGGGCCAGTGGTTCGAGGGCGGCGCGAAGACCACCAACTGAATTTGACCGGGCATCGGTGATCGACGGTCCGGGGCTGTGCAGTCCCGGCAGCCGGCAGTACCGGACCGGCGAGGGTTTGAACGGGGCGCAAGCCCCGTTTTTTTATGGCGTGCCGACTCGGGCTGGTCTCAGTGGCCGCCGACGTTGAACAGCGCCAGCAAGCCGAGTACGAGGAAGATCACTGCGGCGATCTTGTGTACGAGGGCGATCGGCATCCGGTTGGCGAAGCGGTCGCCGAGCAGCACAGCAGGGGCGTTGGCCAGCATCATGCCGAACGTCGTGCCCGCCACGACGGCCAGTACTTCGCCATGGAAGCGCGCCGCCAGGGCCACGGTGGCGATTTGCGTCTTGTCGCCCATTTCGGCGAAGAAGAAGGCGACGATCGTGGTGCCGAGGATGCTCAGGGCGCCGTTTGCGGGCTTGGCTTCCTCTGCCTCGTCGAGCTTGTCGGGAATCAGCATCCAGCCCGCCATGGCGATAAAGCCGAGGCCGAGGATCCAGCGCAGCAGGTTGGCGCCAAGCACCTGCGTGATCCAGCCGCCGAGCGCACCGGCGAAACCATGGTTGACGACGGTGGCGATCAGGATGCCGGCGATGATCGGCAGGGGTTTGCGATAGCGCGCGGCCAGCACGAGTGACAGCAGTTGCGTCTTGTCGCCCATTTCTGCGAGCGCGACGATGCCTGTGGAGACGAGGAACGATTCCATTTTTATAGGATTGATACCGGGCCGCACGCATCGCGAGATGCCAATGACGCACACCTTTCCCGGCCCGGCCAGAAAGGTATGGTCATCGGTCTCGCCAGGCGTTGGACGCTTGAGTCAGGCACGAAGCCCGCCCGGGTCCTGCGCTGCGTACGCCATAACCGTTGATGCTGGACACCACGGTCAAGTCTGTTGACGTACGCCCCTGTCTGCCGTGTGCCGCATTGCGCGGCGCGGTGAGACGAGGGCGGCTACTCCCCAATGGAAGTCGTAATTGTACTAAAAGGCGGCGGACACTGTCCACCGCCTTTGGCATCGTTGCTGGGAAGCGCGGGTCAGGTCAGACCGGCACGGGCGAGTTGTCGCTGGTCTGGCGGCCGCGGAAGTCGGTCCAGCACAGGGCCTTGAAGTCGTACAGCTTGCAGCGGCGCGCGGTGCGGAAGTACCAGCGCCACGAGAAATTCTCGATGATGATGCGGCCCGGCAGTGCATGCTCCAGCAGGGCCTGGGCGCGTTTGAGCCGGTACAGCGGCACGCTCATGTCCACGTGGTGCGCGGTGTGCTCCATGATGTGGTGGAGCGCGGCGCCGATGCCGAAGCGGAAACGCAGGTGCACCGTGGTCGAGACGAACGGCTGGGCCTTGGCCCACATCGACTTGGTGTCATACCACGCCACGCTCGTGTGCGTGTGGTGGACATACAGCACGAAGCCCACGGTCAGGTTCCAGATCAGGAACGGCAGCACGAAGCCGGCGCCGACCAGGCCCAGGACCGACTGCTCCGTGGCCACGGCCAGCCACGCCAGCGCACCGATCCAGATGGCGCCGAAGCTGGCCACCAGCGTGCAGTCCCACATGAAGATCGCGCGGCGCGTGGCCATCTGGCGCTTGCTCGGGAAAAACAGCTTGAGCCACCAGATCTCGATCAGGTAATAGAGTCCGGCGCCGAAGCCATTGCGATAGACCCGCTCCATCACCCGGCGCCAGCGCGGCAGCGCGCGGAATTCCTCGAGCGAGTAGGGCGCCCAGACGAAATCGAAGCCCTTGAGGTTGGTGTACCCATGGTGGACCACGTTATGGCCGACTTCCCACAGGCTGTAGGGCGTGAGCGACGGCAGGAACGTCAGCCGGCCGAGCCATTTGTTCAGGCCGCGGCGGTCGGTCAGGCTCTGGTGGCAGGCATCGTGGCCGATGATGAACAGCCGGGCGATGACCAGGCCCAGCAGCACGCCGAGGCCCAGCTTGGCCCACCACTGCGGCGCCAGCACCACGCCGGCCAGCACGGCGGCGAAGATCGCGTAGTCGAGCGCGAACAGCGTCAGCGCGCGTGCCACGCTGCGCTCGCCGAGCGGAATCAGCCAGCCACGGATGGTCTTGCGGTTTGGGAACGGGGCCTCGAAGGCGATCGGTTCCGGCAGGGGAACGCCGGCGAGCTTGCGGGGCGGGTGGGCAGGGTTGGAAGCCGGCTCAGCGGTTTGGGCCGGCGATAAATCCAGAGGTCGGGCAGTCATGTCTGTCTTTTTGGGTCTGTCTTGGCGCACCCGATAGCCGGGGGCGGGCAATGCGACAGCCTAGAAGGCTTTGATGACGATTGTGTTGATGCTGGTCAAGGCGGACGGGCGACAACCCGTATTTGCGTGCCGTCCGTCGCCCATAAGCGATCAGCCCGCCAGTTCCCGCGTGGCTTCGCCCATGATGTAGACGTTGTCCACTACGCGGTCATCGCCCAGCATGGCAAAGGCGAACAATTGTTCCTCGAGCGTCTCGGAGCGGCTGCTGCGGCGTGCGATCAGCGGCGTGGCCTCGGGGTCCAGCACCAAGAAATCGGCCTCGCAGCCCACCGAGAAGCTGCCGATGCGGTCCGCCCAGCCCAGCGCCTCGGCGGCGCCGCGCGTGGCCAGGTAGAACATGCGCAGGGCGGTCAGGTGATAGCCGCCCATGCGCGCCACCTTGTGCGCCGCGTTCATCGTGCGGAACATCGAGAACGAGGTGCCGCCGCCCACGTCGGTGGCCAGCGTCACGTTCAGGCGGTGGGCATCGGACTGGTGGAAGTCATAGAAGCCGCTGCCCAGAAACAGGTTCGAGGTGGGGCAATGCGCCACGGCGGCGCCGCTGTCGGCCAGCCGGCGGCGGTCGTCCTGGTCGAGGTAGATCGCGTGGCCGTAGAACGCGCCGGGGCGCAGCAGGCTGTAGCGGTCGTACACGTCCAGGTAGCTGCGGGCGTCGGGGAACAGCTCGGCCACCCATTTCACCTCGTCGCGGTTCTCGGCCACGTGGGTCTGGATGAAGGCGTCCGGATGGGCACGCGCCAGTTCGCCGCAGGCGGCCAGTTGCGCCTCGGTGGAGGTCGGCGCGAAGCGCGGCGTGATGGCGTAGGCCAGCCGGCCCTTGTTGTGCCACTTCGAGATCAGGTCGGCGGAGTCGCGCGCACCGCTTTCGGCCGTGTCGCGCAGGAAGTCGGGGCAGTTGCGGTCCATCAGCACCTTGCCCGTGATCATGCGCAGGTTGCGGTCCTGGCTCGCGCCGAACAGCGCGTCTGCCGACGTGGCGTGCACCGTGCTCCAGACCATCGCCGTGGTGGTGCCGTTGCGCAGCAGTTCGTCGGTGAAGAACTCGGCCACGGCGCGCGCGTAGGCGGGCTCGCTGAAGCGGCGCTCCTCGGGGAAGGTGTAGGTGTCGAGCCAGTGCAGCAGGCCCGGCGACGGCGACGCGATGATGTCGGTCTGCGGATAGTGCACGTGGGTGTCGATGAAACCCGGCACGAGCAGCTTGCCGCGATGGTCGATCACCTCGGCGCCGGCCGGGATGTCGCGCGCCAGGTCCTCGTACAGCCCTACGGCGGCAATGCGGCCGTCCGTGACGAGCATCAGGCCATCTTCCCAATATTGATACGCCTCCTCATGGAACTGCGGATCGCGCAGGAAGTGGAGGATGCGGCCGCGGATGGCGCGGGTCGTGGCGGGATTGGGGGAAGTCGTGGTCATCTTCTCGTCTCAGGGGCGGCCGGACCTGGGGTCCGGCATCGTGTTTATGCGCCCGGTCAGGTCGTGGGAGCCGTCGCGGGCGGATTCTCGGGCGTGGCGGACCAGAAATGGTCCACTTCGGCCAGGTACTCGGCCTTCTGCTTGGCGGGCAGGAAAGCCGCTTCGAAACTGTTGCGGGCCAGCTTGTAGGCGTCGGCCGCGTCCAGCGGCAGCGCCGCGAACGAGGCCTCCCAGTTGGCGTTCATGTAGCCGCCGAAATAGGCCGGATCGTCCGAATGCAGCGTGACGGCCACGCCGGCATCGAGCAGGCGCTTCATCGGGTGGTCGCGCAGGTCGGGGTAGACCATCAGTTTCTGGTTCGACAGCGGGCAGACCGTCAGCGCGATGCGCTCGCGCGCCAGCCGCTGCACCAGGGCCTCGTCCTCGACGGCGCGCACGCCATGGTCGATCCGCTCTACATCGAGGATGTCGAGCGCATTGACCACGTACTGCGGCGGCCCTTCCTCGCCGGCATGGGCCACGCGGTGCAGCCCGAGCGCCTTGGCGCGGGCAAATACGCGCGCGAATTTTTCCGGCGGATGGCCTTTCTCGGACGAATCCAGCCCCACGCCGACAAAGCGGTCGCGGTAGGGCAGGGCAGCCTCGAGCGACTCCAGCGCGGCGTCCTCGGACAGGTGGCGCAGGAAGCAGAGGATCAGGCTGCTGGAAAAGTCGTACTCGGTGCGGGCCTGGGCCAGCGCATCGGCAATGCCGTCGATGATCACGCCCATCGGCACGCCGCGCTCGGTATGGGTCTGCGGATCGAAGAAGATCTCGGCATGGCGGACGTTGTCGGCGGCGGCGCGCTTGACGTAGTCCATCGTCATGTCGAAGAAGTCTTCCTCAGTCAGCAGCACGCTGGCGCCGGCGTAGTAGATGTCGAGGAAGGACTGGAGGTCGGTGAACGCGTAGGCCGCGCGCAGCGCCTCCACGTCGGGGTAGGCCAGCTTGACCTGGTTGCGCTGGGCCAGCCGGAAGATCAGCTCGGGTTCGAGCGTGCCTTCGATATGCACGTGCAGTTCGGCCTTGGGGGTGCGGCGGATGCTGTCCGCGAGCGCGGCATCGATGGTCATGGGGCCTCTTTTCTGTCTTTGGCGGCTGCCGGATCGCGGCGGCCGGGGTTACGGATGCATCGCTTCCGCCTGGCTGGCGGCCAGCGCCGCAGCGCGCTGGTCGCGCACCTGAAGCAGCTGGGCGACGATGGCTACCGCAATCATAGCCGGTGCCTTGTCCGTAATGCCGGAGACTCCCATGGGACATGTCATTTCCGGGAAGCGGGCCGGGTCGATCCCGTGCTCCGCCATCCGGTGTTCGAACTTCGCGCGCTTGGTTTTCGAGCCGATCAGGCCGAAGTAGGCGTAGTCCGTGCGGCGGAAGATGCGCTCGCAGAGCGCCTGGTCCAGCGCGTGGCTGTGGGTCATGACCAGGAAATACGCGCCGGGCGGGGCCTGGTCGACCACGGCCTCGGGGGTATCGGAGGCCTCGGCCTCGATGTTCTCGGGCAGGCCGCCCGGGAACAGCGTGTCGCGCTCGTCCACCCAATGCACGCGGCAGGGCAGCGTGGCGAGCACCTTGACCAGCGCATGGCCGACGTGGCCGGCGCCGAACAGCACCACGTGCATGTCGTCCGGTACCAGCGTGTCGGTCCAGGCGCCGTCGGGGCGCAGCGCCACGGATGGCAGCAGCGCGCGGCTCGGCGCCACGGTGACCGGGCCAGCGCCGGAGGCCGGCACGGACCGCTCCAGCGCGCGCCCGCTGGCGAAGGCGGCGTCCACGGCCTCGAGCCAGCCCAGGTCCTCGGCGCCCAGCACCTCGAAGGCGAGCTGCACCACGCCGCCGCAGCATTGCCCCAGCGAGGGCCCAAGCGGAATCCGCTCGATGCGGCGGGCGGCAGCGCCGGCGCCATGGGCACCCTCGCCGGCCATCATCGACCGGGCGATGTCCATCCCGCGCCATTCAAGGTGGCCGCCGCCGATCGTGCCGACCAGATCGCCGGCCGTGACCAGCATGCGGATGCCGGGCTCGCGCGGCGCGGAGCCCTTGACCTCGACGATGGTGACCATCGTCACAGGCACGCCGGCGCGCACCCAGCGGGCGGCGTCGGCGAAGCGGAACGGTTTGAGTGGGGCGTCCTGCATGATGACCGCCTCAGGCGCGCGCCGCCTGCACCGCTTCCACGGCATCGAGGATGGCCTCGCTCGTGGCCGGGGCGCGCAGCGGCGGGTTGATGCGATAGTCGCCCACCGCCGCGATGGCATCCCGGATCGCAAAGAACACCGAGAACGGCAGCAGCAGCGGCGGCTCGCCCACGGCCTTCGAGCGGTGGATGCTGTCCTCCACGTTGCTGTTCTGGAACAGCCGCACGTTGAAGGCCTCCGGGCAGTCGTTGATGGTCGGGATCTTGTAGGTGGACGGCGCGTGCGTCATCAGCTTGCCGTTCGGGTTCCACCACAGTTCCTCGGTGGTCAGCCAGCCCATGCCCTGGATGAACGCGCCCTCCACCTGGCCGATGTCGATGGCCGGGTTCAGGGACTTTCCGGCGTCGTGCAATGCATCGGCGCGCAGCAGCTTCCACTCACCGGTCAGCGTATCGACGAGCACTTCCGAGCACGCCGCGCCATAGGCGTAGTAATAGAACGGCCGGCCCTGCAGCGCCTTCTGGTCCCAGTGCAGCTTGGGCGTGGTGTAGAAGCCATCCGACCAGAGCTGCACGCGGGCCACGTAGGCTTCGCGCGCCAGGTCGCCGAAGGACAGGCGCAGCTCGCCGGCCACGACCAGGTCGTCGCCGAAGCGCACGGTGTCGGCCTCCACGCCCGCCTTGCGCGCGGCGAAGGCGGCCAGCCGCTCGCGGATCTGGCGCGCGGCGTCCTGCGCGGCCTTGCCGTTCAGGTCGGCGCCGGTGGAGGCGGCCGTCGCCGAGGTGTTGGCCACCTTGCTGGTATCGGTGGCCGTCACGCGCACGCGCTCCAGGCGGATGCCCAGCTCGTGCGCCACCACCATCGCCACCTTGGTGTTCAGGCCCTGGCCCATCTCGGTGCCGCCGTGGTTCACCAGCACCGAGCCGTCGTTGTACACGTGCACCAGCGCGCCGGCCTGGTTGAAGTGGGCCACGTTGAACGAGATGCCGAACTTCACCGGCGTGATGGCGATGCCCTTCTTGAGCACCGGGCTGGCCGCGTTGAACGCGCGCGTGGCGGCGCGCCGGGCCTGGTATTCGCTCGATGCCACCAGTTCGTCGATCAGCTCGTGGATGACGTTGTCTTCCACGGTCTGGCCGTACGGCGTGACATTGCGCTCGCCCTTGCCGTAGAAGTTGGCGCGGCGCACCTCCAGCGAGTCCTTGCCGACGTTACGGGCGATGTTGTCGAGGATGTACTCCACCGCGAACGCGCCCTGCGGGCCGCCGAAACCCCGGAAGGCGGTGTTGCTCTGCGTGTTGGTCTTGCCGCAGTAGCCGTCGATCTGCACGTTGGGCAGCCAGTAGGCGTTGTCGAAGTGGCAGATCGCGCGGGTCATCACCGGGCCGGACAGGTCCGCCGAGAAGCCGGCGCGCGACACCATCTCCACCTGCACGCCCTCGATGCGGCCCGCGTCGTCGTGGCCGACCTCGAAGTCGAACACGAAATCATGGCGCTTGCCGGTGATCATCATGTCGTCGTCGCGGTCCGGACGCAGCTTCACCGGGCACAGCAGCTTCCAGGCGGCCAGCGCGGCGCAGCAGGCGAACATCGCCGACTGCGACTCCTTGCCGCCAAAGCCGCCGCCCATGCGCCGGCATTCCACCAGCACCTGGTGCGCGTGCCAGTTGAGCATGTGCGCCACGGCGTGCTGCATCTCGGTGGGGTGCTGCGTGGAGCACCAGACGTGCATGCCGTCGTTCTCGCGCGGCGCGGCGTAGGCGATCTGGCCTTCGAGGTAGAACTGCTCCTGGCCGCCAAGCTGGATCTTGCCGGCGTCGCGATGGGCGGCGCCGTCGATGTGCGCGCGCGGCGCGCCACGCGTCAGGTGCATCGGCGGCAGCACATAGCTGCCGGCCGCGTGGGCGGCCCCGGGCGAGAGCACTGGCGGCAGGTCTTCGTAGTCGATCTCGGCCAGGCGGGCGGCGCGGCGTGCGGCGTCATGCGACGACGCCACCACCACGAAGATCGGCTGGCCGATGAACTGCACCACGTCGCGCGCCAGGATCGGGTCGTCGTGGATGATCGGGCCGCAGTCGTTCACGCCGGGGATGTCGTCCACGGTCAGCACGGCCACCACGCCCGGCGCGGCGCGCACCTTGTCGAGCGACACGGCACGCAGCCTGGCATGGGCGCGGGCGCTCATGCCCAGCGCGGCGTGCAGTGTGCCGGCCAGCTCGGGGATGTCGTCGGTATAGGTGGCGGTGCCGGCCACGTGCAGGTGGGCGGATTCGTGCGGGCGCGAGATGCCGACTTGCGGCGAGGCTTCGGCGGCCACGCTGGCGTCGAGCAGGAAGGGTTCGGTCTGCTTGTTCATGGTGCGGGCTCTCCTCAGGCGCTCACGGGTTCGCCGGCGCCCAGGGCGCGGACGTTGACCACGGCAGCGGGCAGCGCGTCGGCGCGCGTTTCCAGCCAGAAGCGATAGAGCAGGTTGGCGGCGCCGCGCGTACGGTAGGCGGCGGTGGCGCGCATATCGGTCAGCGGCTGGTAGTCCTGGCCGAGCGCGGCCATGCCGGCGCGGGCAGTGGCTTCGTTCCACGGCTGGCCGACCACGGCGGCTTCGGTGAGCGCGGCGCGCCTGGGCGTGGCGGCCATGCCGCCGAAGGCGATGCACGCCGCCGTGACGATGTTGTCTTCCACGGTGATGCCAAACGCGGCGCAGACGGCCGAGATGTCCTCGTCGAATCGCTTCGACAGCTTGTACGTCCTGAAATGCTGCGGGCCCCCCCGTCCCTTCACCGGCACGCGCAGCCCGGCCACGAACTCGCCCTCGCCCATCGCCGTCTTCTGGTAGGCCAGGTAGATGTCCTCGAGCGGCATCGTGCGGCGTATCCCGCCGCGCTGGAGCACCACCTCCGTGCCGAGCGCGATCAGCGCCGGCATCGAGTCGCCGATCGGTGATCCGTTGGCGATGTTCCCGCCCAGCGTGCCGGCGTTGCGGATCGGCAGCGAGGCAAAGCGCTTCCACATTTCGTCGAGTTCCGGGTGGGCGGCGGTCAGCGCGGCGTAGGCGCGCTCCAGCGTCACGGCGGCGCCGATCTCGATGAAGCCGTCGCGCTCGGCCACGGTGTTCAGGTCTTCCACCTGCCCCACATAGAGCAGGTTGCCAAGTTCGCGGAACTGCTTGGTCACCCAGAGGCCCACGTCGGTGCTGCCGGCCAGGATGCGGATGCCCGGCTCGGCGGCCTTGATCGCGCCGAATTCGGCAGCCGTGCGCGGGGCGTAGAAGTGCTGGCCGCGCGCGCTGTAGTGGAACGTCTCGCCGCGCTTGAGGTGGCGCAGGGTGTCGGCGATCTGTTTCGGATCGAGCTTGCTGGCGGTGGGCGCGGGCAGCGCCAT
Organism: Cupriavidus sp. 2KB_3; assembly: GCF_052115685.1. Classification (NCBI taxonomy): domain Bacteria; kingdom Pseudomonadati; phylum Pseudomonadota; class Betaproteobacteria; order Burkholderiales; family Burkholderiaceae; genus Cupriavidus; species Cupriavidus sp. 2KB_3. Next base: position 76,951 of record NZ_JBFRHD010000021.1, on the reverse strand, counting down.
CATGCGCTGGCCGGCGTCGATGATCGGCCGGTAGCCGGTGCAGCGGCACAGGTTGCCGGTCAGGGCGTCGCAGATCGCCTGGCGCGCCGGCGGCTCGCCGCCGGGCGTGTGCTGCTGGTACAGCGCCCACAGCGACATCACGAAGCCGGGCGTGCAGAAGCCGCACTGGGAGCCATGGCACTCCACCATGGCCTCCTGCACCGGGTGGAGCGTACCGTCCGCCTGGCGCAGGTCTTCCACGGTGATCAGGGCCTTGCCGTCGAGCGTGGGCAGGAACTGGATGCAGGCATTGACGGCCTTGAAGGCCACGTCGCCGCCGTCCTGCAACTCGCCGATCACGACGGTACAGGCGCCGCAGTCGCCTTCAGCGCAGCCTTCCTTGGTGCCGGTGCAGCGCACGTCCTCGCGCAGGTACTGCAGCACGGTGCGGGTCACCGGGGCGTCGGACACTTCCTGGACCTGGCCGCGGTGGAAAAAGCGGATGGTTTGCGTCTCCATGGTCTTCTCTCTTTCGGGGATGGCGGAAACATAGCACCGGCCACTTTCATGCAATATTCGGCCCAGGTGATATGCCCCATCAACGCGCGGCCGCTGGGGCGGTCCGGCGCCGTCTTCCCCGCCTGGAACCCAGCGCGGGCGCGGCTTGCCGGCGCACTCCGGGTCTTCCCGTAGTGCGCCGGCATTTGACCGCCCGTGGGGTGCCTGACATACACTATGCGCCGTTCCCATCCCCCACGCCAGCCACGCCCGCCCCCGGGTGCGCCGGCTCTCGCCATGCACGGACGCGACCATCTCGATACCTATTTGCTGCGGGTGCTGCACACCCTGCTCACCGAGCAGAGCGTGACCCGCACCGCCGTGCGCCTGGGCCAGTCGCAGCCGGCCATCAGCAACACGCTGAAGCGGCTGCGCGAGATCACCGGCGACGCCATTCTGGTGCGCGGCAAGAGCGGCATGGTGCCGACCGAGCGGGGCCGCGAGTTGCTGGCGCTGGCCGAGCAGAGCCTGGCGGCGATGGACCGCATCGCCCGGCCGCCGCAGCAGTTCGACCCGGCCACCACTACGCGCACCTTCCACCTGGGCGCGCCGGACTATCTGGATGCCTTCTTCCTGCCGAATATCGTCGAGCGGGTGCGACGGCTGGCGCCGGGGGCCAAGCTGTTCGTCCATCCGATGACGCAGTCGAGCGATTTCCTGGACGCGCTGGAGCAGGGCCACCTCGACATCGTGGTCGGCAACTGGCTGTCGCCGCCCGAGCACCTCCATATCTCGCCGCTGTTCGATGACGAGGTGGTCTGCATGCTCGGCGCCCAGCATCCGCTGGCCCGCAACGGGCTGACGCTGCGCCACTATCTGGAGATGCCGCATCTGGCCCCGGCGCCGTACGCGTCGATGCAGCGCAGCATGATCGACCAGGCGCTGGCCGAGCAGGGCTACAAGCGCAACATCCAGGTCACGCTGCCGTACTTCGGCCTGGTACCGTACGTGCTGATGAAGACGGATATGGTGTTCACCACGGGGCGCCAGTTCGCCGCGCACTACGCGCAGTACCTGCCGATCCGGATGGTGGCGTCGCCGGTGCCGTTCCCGCGCATGCGGTTCTACCAGCTGTGGCACGAGCGCTGCCACGCAGCGCCCGATGTGATGTGGATGCGGCGCATGATCGCCGAGGTGGCCGCCGACCTGCCGCAGCTGCCGCGGCTGGAAGCCACGGCAGTCTGAGCGGGTGGGGGTGACTTACTTCCCCTCGTAGCTTGGGAAGAACAACTGCTCGCCGTCCACCTTGTAGCTGGCGATGGTCTGCTGGCCTTCCTTCGAGGTGACCCACTCCACGAACTTCATGGCGTCCGTGTAGTTCGTGCCCGGGTGCTTGGCCGGGTTCACGGCGATCACGCCGTACGGGTTGAACATCTTCGGATCGCCCTCGATGGCGATCGCCAGCCCGGTCTTGGCGCGATAGGCGCCATAGGTGGCGCGGTCGCTCAGGGTGTAGCCGGGCATCTGCGCCGCCATGGTCAGCACCTCGCCCATGCCCAGGCCGGCATTCACGTACCACGGCTGGCCCTTCGGCTCGATGCCGGCGCGCTTCCAGTAGTCCTTTTCCATCACATCGGTGCCAGAGTTGTCACCGCGCGAGATGAACTTGCTGCCGCTCGCAGCCAGCTTCTTGAATCCGGCGATGACGTCCTTGCCGCCCTTGACGTGGGCCGGGTCGCTGGCCGGGCCGACGACGATGAAGTCGTTGTACATCACGTCGCGCCGGTTCACGCCGTAGCCGGCGGCCACGAATTCATCCTCCATCTTGCGGGCGTGCACCAGCAGCACGTCCACATCGCCCATCTCGCCCATCTTCATGGCCTTGCCGGAGCCCACGGCGATCACCTTCACCGTGACACCGGACTTCTGCTCGAACTTCGGCAGCAGGTATTTCAGCAGGCCGGAATTCTCCGTGCTGGTGGTGGTGGCCATCTTGATCTCGCCGGCCTGTGCAGCAGAAAGTGCCGACATCAGCACAAGCACGCCGGCGGCGCCCAATGCACGAGACATGATGCGGGGAAGGGGGAAGCCAGTGCGGGACATCGATCGTTCCTTTATTATGTTTTCGAAAACACAATTGCCACGGCGGTGATGCTTCGTGGAGAATGCCCGAACAAGCATCGTGAAACACAGGGCACACGATTGTTATCCGGCCACATTGCTCCTGTAAATATGCAAGGTATTTCATATGACGTTCAGGTTTGACCTGTTCCCGGTCATTGCTGCCGATGACAATCCACGCGCCAACAGCAAGGTGTTCCAGTTGCTGAAAGCCGTGCGCGAGACGGGCTCGCTGCACCGCGCCGCGCAGGAGATCGGGCTGTCGTACCGCCATGCCTGGGGCGTGATGCGTAGCTGGGAAGAGATGCTCGGCCGCAGCATGCTCGATATGGAGCGTGGGCGAGGCGCCTCGCTGACGCGCTTCGGGGAGCGGCTGCTGCGCGCCGAAGCCCGGCTGCGGGAGACCATCGACCCGGCTGTGCAGAAGGCCATGGCCGATTTCCTGCTCGAACTCGACGACGCCGTGCAGCCGCAAACCGTGGTGCATTTTTCGGGCAGCCACGATCCGGCCATGGAAGTGCTTTCCGCAGCACTGAAGGACGGGCCCAGCGCGCTCCAGCTCGATACCGTGTTCTGCGGCAGCGTGGAAGGGCTGATCTGCCTCCAGGAGCGGCAGTCGGAATTGGCCGGCTTCTATGTTTCGCCGATCCAGACCGCCGGCTCGGTCGCCCATGTGACGCTGCGCAAATGGCTGCGACCCGCCTCGGTGCGGCTGGTGCGGCTGGCGTGGCGCGAGCAGGGGCTGATCGTGGCGCCCGGGGTGGCGCGCGAGATCCGTGACCTGCGCGACCTCGTTCGCACCGGCGCGCGCTTTATCAATCGCCAGCGCAGTTCGGGCACGCGCATGCTGTTCGACCAGCTGCTGGCCGCGCAGGGCCTCTATCCAGACCAGATCACCGGCTACGAAGACCCCGAGTTCAGCAACGACAAGGTGGCGGAGGCCGTGCAGGCCGGCCGTGCGCAGGTGGGCTTCGGGCTGCGCATGAATGCCGAACAGCACGGGCTGGGCTTCGTGCCGCTCACGCGCGAGGCGTACTACCTGGCCCTGCGCAAGAACGATGCGACCGCGCCGTGGATGGGGGCGCTGCTGGCGCTGCTGGCCGATCCGGCCTTCGCGCGCCGGATCGAGGCGCTGCCCGGCTACACCGCCGCCGAGCCGGCCGGCATCCTCACCCCGCAGGAGGCGCTGCCCTGGTTCGGCCCGGACGGCAAGGAAGGCGCCTGAGCGGGGCCATGACCCCAATCCGCCAGCCCGCGTCGGCTCCCTTCCCCGGCCCGTATTACACTCCTCCACAATTACCCACGAGGAGTTCCGCCCCATGCTGGAAACCGCCGCGCTGGCTGCAGGCATGTCCTGGGCCAGCGGCCTGCGTCTCTACCTGGCCGTGCTGGCGGCCGGGGTGCTGGCGCGCCTGGGCTGGCTGGACCTGCCCACGGGGCTCCAGGTGCTGTCGTCGTGGTGGGTGATTGGCGTGGCCGGCGTGCTGGCCCTGGCCGAATTTGTTGCCGACAAGGTGCCCGGCTTCGATACCGCCTGGGACGGCATCCAGACCTTTATCCGCATTCCTGCCGGGGCGATCCTGGCCGCAGCGGCGTTCGGCGAACTCGATCCCCAGTGGATGGTGGCCGCCGGGCTCGTGGGCGGCACCCTGGCCGGCGCGGCGCATGCCACCAAGGCCGGCACGCGGGCGCTGATCAATGTCTCGCCGGAGCCGTTCTCGAACTGGGCGGCCTCGTTCACCGAGGACGTTGGCACCATGGGCGGCCTGCTGCTGGCGTTTTTCCTGCCCGTGGTGTTCCTGATCCTGCTGGGCGTATTCCTGATCCTGGCGATCTGGCTGATTCCCAAGCTCTGGCGCGGCGTGCGACGTCTGCACGCCAGCCTGCGCGGCCCGCGCTGACCCCCTCCCTGCCTCATTCCTAGCGATTTTCCGATGCCGACCGACTCCCCCGCCGTGCCCGCCGCTCACCGTTTCTCCGCCTGGCACCATGCGCTGCGCATGGCCCGGCGCGACTGGCTGGCGGGCGAGCTGACGCTGCTGCTGTTCGCGCTGGTGCTGGCCGTGGCCGCGCTGACCAGCGTCGGCTTCCTCGCGGATCGCATGCGGCTTGGCCTCGAGCGCGATGCGCGCCAGATGATCGGCGCCGATGTGCTGCTGGTGTCCGACCAGCCGTTCGATCCCGCGTTTGCCGACCGCGCCCGGCGCGACGGCCTGCGCGTGGCGCAGACGGTGACGTTCCCGAGTATGGCCACGGCCCGCACCAGTGGCGTACCGGCAGGCGCACCGCAGAGCGGCGAGGCGCCGAGCCAGCTGGGCGCCCTGAAGGCGGTGACCGATGGCTATCCGCTGCGCGGCCGGCTCAAGGTGCTGTCGCCCGATGGCGGCGCGGAGCAGGAGGCCGAAGGCATCCCCGCGCCGGGCACGGTCTGGGTGGATCAGGCGCTGCTGGACGGTCTCGGCCTGCGCCTGGGCGACAGCGTGCAGCTTGGCAGCAAGACCTTCCGCATCGAGCGCGTGATCACGCAGGAACTCGACCGTGGCGCGGGCTTCATGAACTTCGCGCCGCGCGTGATGCTGCCGCTGTCCGACCTCGACGCCACCAAGCTGATCGGCTGGGGCAGCCGGGTGACCTACCGCCTGCTCGTGGCCGGCCCGGACGCCGGCGCCGCCGCCTACCAGCGCTGGGCGACCGACGAGATCGAGCGCCGCCACCTGCGCAACACGCGCGTGGAATCGCTCGACTCCGGCCAGCCGCAGATGCGTGCCACGCTGGACCGTGCCGAGCGCTTCCTGTCGCTGGTGGCGGTGCTGTCGTCGATGATCGCGGCGGTGGCCATCGCCATGTCCGCGCGCCGATACATGCAGCGCCATACGGATGCCTGCGCGGTTTACAAATGCCTGGGCCTGTCGCGCGCGCAGTTGCTGGCCGCGTTTGGCATCGAATTCCTCCTGCTGGGCGCCGGGGGCGCGCTCGTCGGCGTGGCGCTGGGCTACCTTGCACACTACGGGCTGCTGCTGTCGCTGGGCGGATTGCTGCGCGTGTCGCTGCCGCAGCCGTCGGCCATCCCGGCGCTGACCGGGGTGGCGGCGGGGCTGGTACTGCTGGTGGGCTTCGCGCTGCCGCCGCTGCTGGCGCTGACGCGCGTGGCGCCGCTGCGCGTGCTCCGGCGCGACATCGGCCTGCCGCCGATCTCGGCCTGGGTGGCCTATGCGCTGGGCCTGGGCGCCTTCGTGGCACTGCTGATGGTGGCCGCGCGCGACCTGAAGCTCGGCCTGACCACGGCGGGCGGGTTTGTCGGCGCAGGGGTGGCGTTCGCGGTGCTGGCGCTGGGGCTGCTGCTGGCGCTTTCGCGCGGCATGCGCGGCCGGGCGCGCGGCAGCGTGGGCTGGCGCTTCGCGCTGGCCGTGCTCGAGCGCCGGCGCGGCGTGACCGTGCTCCAGACCGTGGCGCTGGCCGTGGGGCTGATGGCGCTGCTGCTGCTCGGCATGACGCGCAACGATCTGGTCGATTCCTGGCGCAACGCCACGCCGGCCGACGCCCCCAATCGCTTCATCATCAATATTCAGCCCGACCAGCGCGAGCCGCTGCGCGCGATGCTGGCCACCAACGGCATCCGCGACCTGCTCTACCCGATGGTGCGCGGCCGCCTGACGCATATCGACGATCGCCCGATCCAGGCCAGCACCTACCCGGACGGCCGGGCGCGCAATCTGGTCGAGCGGGAATTCAACCTCTCGTATACAGACAGGCTGCCCGAGGGCAACGAGGTGATTGCCGGGCGCTGGACCGGCGATGCCGGCGGGGCGTCCGTGGAGGAGGGCATCGCCAAGACGCTCCATATCAAGCTGGGCGACACGCTGCGCTTCGACGTGGCCGGCCAGACCGTGGAGGCGCCCGTCACCTCGCTGCGCAAGCTGGACTGGGGCTCGATGCGCGTGAACTTCTTCGTGATCCTGCCGACGGACAAGATGCAGGGCCTGCCCGAGACCTACATCACCGCCTTCCACCTGCCGCCGGCCAAGTCGGCGCTTGGCAACCGGCTCACGGCCAGCTTCCCGAACATCACCGTGGTCAACACGGATTTGATCCTGCGCCAGATCCAGGCGGTGCTCGATCAGGTGATCGCCGCCGTGGAGTTCCTGTTCGTCTTCACGTTGCTGGCCGGCGTGACGGTGCTGTATGCGGCGCTTTCCGGCGCGCGCGACGAGCGCAAGCGCGACGCCGGTCTGCTCAAGGCCCTTGGCGCCAGCGCCGCCACGGTGCGCCAGACGCAGTACGCCGAATTCCTTGTCGTGGGCGGGCTGGCGGGGCTGCTGGCCAGCCTCGGCGCCATCGCGGTGGGCTGGGCGCTGTCCCAGTTCGTATTCGATTTCCCGTACCGGTTCAACGTGTGGATCGTGCCGGTGGGGGTGGTTTCTGGCATGCTGTGCGCTTTTGCCGGCGGCTGGCTGGGCCTGCGCGAGGTGTTGCGGCAGCCGGCGCTGGCCACGCTGCGCGACGTGCAGTGACCGCCGTGCAGCGATTCTTCTCGATTTGACATGATTACCGAACCTTCCGAACCGACCGACGCCGCAACCCAGGAGGTCACCGCCTACGAACTGGTCGGCGGCGAGGCCCGCGTGCGCGAGCTGGTGGACCGCTTCTACGACCTGATGGACCTGGAGCCCGAGTTCAAGCAGCTCCGCTCGATCCATCCGCCTTCGCTCGATGGTTCCCGCGACAAGCTGTTCTGGTTCCTGTGCGGCTGGCTGGGCGGCCCGAACCATTTCATCGAGCGCTTTGGTCACCCGCGCCTGCGCGCACGCCATATGCCGTTCGAGATCGGCACGCTGGAACGCGACCAGTGGATGCGCGCCATGGCGCTGGCGATGCAGGACATCGGCTTGCCCGAAGACCTGCAACTGCGGCTGATGCAGGCGTTCTTCCAGACCGCCGACTGGATGCGTAATGTGCAGCGTTAAGCATGTGAAGGGTGCGCAGGACGTGCTGGACTTCTGGTTCGGCACGCCCGGCTCGGCCATCTGGAATACCGCGCGGAAGGAGTGGTTCACCAAGCGCGACGCCTTCGACGCCACCATCCGCGACACCTTCCTGCCCACCTGGCAGGCCGCGTACGAGGGGGTACATGACGGTGCGGCGGACGACTGGTCCGCCACGCCCGAAGGTACCTGCGCCCGCCTGATACTGCTCGACCAGTTCCCGCGCAACATGTTCCGGGGCGATCCGCGCACCTTCGCCACGGATGCGCAGGCGCAGGCGCTGGCCCGCCGGATGCTCGCGCAGGGCTGGGACCGCGAACTGCCCACGCCGTGGCATCGCATGTTCTGTTACCTGCCGTTCGAGCACGCCGAGTCGCCCGAGGCGCAGGACATCGCCGTGCGCGAGTACATCACGCTGCGCGAGGACACCGGCGGCGAAGTCGATAGCGTGGAGTGGGCCGTCAAGCATCAGGAAATCATCGCGCGCTTCGGCCGGTTTCCGCATCGCAACGCCGTGCTGGGCCGCGCCAGCACGGACGACGAACTGGCGTTCCTGAAGCAGCCCGGTTCCGCGTTTTGAGGGGCGTCGCCCCGCCAGTGGCGTTTTCGCCGCTTGGCGGGCCGTCCGCCCGACCCGATTGCTTATAATCCCAATCCTGCCGATTCGAGAGCCCGCCCGACCCCATGGAAGCCAAACCGCAAGCCGGCCCGCGCCGAACCCGAGACCGCATCCTCGACGTCTCGCTGCGCCTGTTCAATGAGCTGGGCGAGCCCAACGTCACCACCACGACGATTGCGGAAGCCATGGAGATCAGCCCCGGCAATCTCTATTACCACTTCCGCAACAAGGACGACATCATCAACTCCATCTTCGTGCGCTTCGAGCAGGAGATGGAGCGCCGCCTGAAGATGCCGGAGGACCACAAGGCCACGCTGGGCGAGAGCTGGGGCTACCTCCAGTACATGTCCGAGTTCCTGTGGAACTACCGCTTCCTGTACCGCGACATCAACGACCTGCTGGCGCGCAACCGGATGCTGGAGACCAACTTCAAGCGCATCGTGGAGCAGAAGAAGCGCTTCGCGCTGGAGATCTGCCGCCAGTTTCAGGAAGACGGCGACATGGAAGCCACGCCGGAGCAGGTGGATGCGGTTTGTACCAATATTGTTGTGATTGCCACGTACTGGCTGTCGTTCCAGTTCGTGCAGCATCCGCGCCAGTACAACGATCCCGAGCAGATCCGGGGCTACCTGCACGGTTCGAGCTATCACATCTTCTCGATCCTGGCCCCGTACCTGCGCGGCAAGGCGCGTGAAGCATTCGATCAACTGGCGCGCGAGTACGCCGTCTCCAAGGCGGAGGCCGAGGCCGCCGCTGCTGCGAAGAAGGAAAGACAGTGAAATCGGTTTGCGTGTATTGCGGGTCCAGCCCCGGCTTCCGCCCGGAATATGCCGAGGCGGCGCGCGTGCTGGGCGCCACCATGGCCCAACAGGGCCTTGCGCTGGTCTACGGCGGTGGCAAGGTCGGGCTGATGGGCATCGTGGCGGACAGCGTGCTGGCGCATGGCGGCACCGCCATCGGCGTGATTCCCGATGCGCTGATGCAGAAGGAAGTCGGTCATCGCGGCCTGACCGAGCTGCACGTGGTGCGCAACATGCACGAGCGCAAGCAGATGATGGCCGACCGCTCGGACGCTTTCATCGCCATGCCGGGCGGCGTTGGCACCTTCGAAGAGCTGTTTGAAACGTTCACCTGGGCCCAGCTCGGCTATCACGACAAGCCAGTGGGCCTGCTGAACGTGGCCGGCTTCTACGACGGCATGCTGGCCTTCCTGAACCACGCCGTGGGCGAGGGGTTCCTGAAGCAGGTGCACGCCGACATGCTGCACGTGTCCGACACGCCCGACGCGCTGCTCGGCAAGCTGGCCGCCGCCCCGCGGGTGCGCGTGGACAAGTGGATCGAGAAGCGCGACGAGACCTGACCCACCAGGGCTAGCCCCGGCGGGCCCAGCCTAGCCCAGCCAGCCGCCGATCCACCGCACCACGTGCGGCCCGCCGATGGCGATCCAGGTGCCGCCGCACAGCACGAGCGCCAGCATGACCGCCGCGCTGCCAAAGTCCTTGGCGCGCTTGGACAGGCCGTGCCGCTCGAGCGAGATGCGGTCCACGGCGGCCTCCACGCTGGAATTCAGCAATTCCACGATCAGCACCAGCAGCAGCGTCCCCAGCAGCAAGATCCGCTCGACCGCCGAGATCGGCAGCAGGAACGCGCAGGGCGTGAAGATCACCACCAGCGTCAGTTCCTGCCGGAACGCGCTCTCCTCGAGCACTGCGTAGCGCAGGCCGGACAGCGAGTTGATCGCCGCGTGCCAGGCGCGGCGGATACCGCGATTGCCTTTGTGGGGATTGTTCTCGACCGAGTACTCAGTCTCCGGAGCGGACGGCAGCGGGGGATGCGGTTTTGGCATGATCGTGCGCAGCGGTGGGAGCCGTGGAGTCTTGGGGGGCTGCCGACGCTGGCAACGGCCGCAGGTGAGCGAGGAACTGCTCGGACGCCGCGCGCCACGAGAACTTCTCGGCGTGGGCGCGAGCGGTGACGCGGTCGATGCGCAGCGCCTCGAGGCAGGCTTCGCGCAAATCCTCGTGCATCACGCCGGCCGGACTGTCGCCCAGCACATCGATCGGCCCGGTAACCGGGTACGCCGCCACGGGCAGGCCGCTCGCCAGCGCTTCCAGCAGCACCAGCCCGAAAGTATCGGTGCGGCTCGGGAACACGAAGACATCGGCAGAAGCATACACCTTGGCCAGATCCGGTTGCTTGAGCACGCCGAGATAGCTGGCGGACGGATAGCGCGCCTTCAACCCGGCCAGCGCCGGGCCATCGCCCACCACCCACTTCGAGCCGGGCAGGTCGAGCTGGAGGAAGGCCTCCACGTTCTTCTCCACGGCCACGCGGCCCACGTAGAGGAAGATCGGGTGGGCGGTGTTGAGTACGTTGGCGCGCTCGGGGGTGAAGACGTCGAGGTCCACGCCGCGCGTCCACAGCACGCCGTGGGTGATGCCGTATTGATGCAGGTCGTGCAGCACCACCGGCGTGGGCGCCATCACCGCGCGCGCCGGGCCGTGGAACCAGCGCAGGAAGCGGTAGGTCCACGCCAGCGGGATGCCGAAGCGGGCCTGCACGTACTCGGGGAAGCGCGTGTGATAGGCCGTGGTGAACGGCAGGCCGTGGCGCATGGCGTAACGGCGCGCGGCCAGGCCGAGCGGGCCTTCGGTGGCGATGTGCAGCGCCTCCGGGCGGAAGGCGTCGATCCGGGCGCGTACCTTGGCCGTGGGCAGCAGCGACAGGCGGATCTCCGGGTACGTCGGGCATGGCACGGTGCGGAATTCCAGCGGCGTCAGCAGGTCCACCGTGTGGCCCATCGCCTCCAGTTCGCGGCGCGTGGACTTGAGCGTGCGCACCACGCCGTTGACCTGGGGTTCCCAGGCATCCGTGACAATCATGACTCGCATCGAATCTCCTTGCGGCAGTGTGGCCGGGTGAGGTGTCGTGGGGGCGGGGCGTGTCAAAGCGCCATCTCGGTGGCGCGGCGGCGGCGGCGTCCGACTGGCTCGGGCGGATCGAGCAGCGTGGTCCAGTAGACGATCTTGAGTTCGCCTTCCACGGTCTCGACCAGCGCCGAGAGGCTTTCCACCCAGTCGCCGTCATTGCAGTAGAGCTGGCCGTCCACCTCGCGGATCTCGGCCTTGTGGATGTGGCCGCAGACCACGCCGTCGCAGCCGCGCCGGCGCGCCTCGTCCACCATCGCGTGCTCGAACGAGTTGATGTAGCTGACCGCGTTCTTGACCTGGTGCTTCAGGAATTGCGAGATCGACCAGTACTCGAAGCCGAGCCGGGTGCGGATGCGGTTGAAATGGCGATTCAGCGCCAGGATCATCGTGTAGAGCGAGTCGCCGAGGTAGGCCAGCCAGCGCGCGTGCTGCACCACGCCGTCGAACAGGTCGCCGTGCACCACCCAGAGCCGGCGCCCGGTGGCGGTCACGTGGATGGCGTCCTCGCGCACGGTGATGTCGCCAAAGGCCATGCCATCGAACTGGCGCGCCACTTCGTCGTGGTTGCCGGGCACGTAGATCACTTCCGTACCCTTGCGCGCCTTGCGCAGCAGCTTCTGCACCACGTCGTTGTGGCTCTGCGGCCAGTACCAGCCCCGGCGCAGTTGCCAGCCGTCGATGATGTCTCCCACCAGGTAGAGCACGTCGGATTCGTTGTGCTTGAGGAAGTCGAGCAGATAGGTGGCCTGGCAGCCCGGCGTGCCGAGGTGGATATCGGACAGCCAGATGGCGCGGTAGCGGTGCGTGGGAGGTTCCGTGGCGGAGGCGGGGCGGTTGCCTGATTCGGCGTGGAAGGCCGGGGCGGCGGGAGCGGGCGGCGACAGTTCCGTCGGCGGCGGCATGAAGGCCGCCAGTGCGGCGGACAGCGAGAGCGTGGTGTCAGGCTTGCCGCGCAGGCGTTGCGCGGCCCTCGACAGACGCCCCCGAGCAAACTGGAGAGCTTGAACCATGGCGGCCCCGGTATCGGCGATGGGTGCATTGAGCCCTTGCCGCGTGACGGTGCCGTGACGGAAACATGAATGTCACATGAAGATCGAGGTGTGCTGCGGGGCTTGTTGCGGCACCGGCGCCGGGGTGCGCAGCGAGGCGAGCGCGGCCAGGGTGGCGTCCACGGCGCGCGGGTGGCGCAGCAGCGACACATGGCCGATGCCGGCCAGCGGCACGTTGCGCGCACCGTCGAGCCACGAGGTGCCGGGCGGCCCGGCGATGGAGTCGTGCCAGCTGAACACCGAGACGATGCACGCGCGCAGGGCCGGCGTCTCGGCCAGCGCCAGCGCCTGCAGCCACGGGCTGTGCCATCGCATCTGGCGCGCATTGCGGCCGCTGCCGAAGCGGGCGAGGGCACAGCCATGATGGGGCGAGCCGAGCGTGACGATGCCCGCGCAGGGCGGTGCCGGATCGGCGCCAACCTCAGCCTCCCGCGACGCCAGCACCTGCGCGGCCCGTGCGGCGAGCCCGCCCATGCTGTGGCAAATCACCAGCGGCGGCTGGCCGGTGCGCGCAGTGATCTCGCGCATGCGGGCGAGCAGGGTCGGGGCGTAGTCGTCGATATCGCCCAGCACGGGTTCGAGGTCGATCCCTTCGCAGCGATAGCCGGCGGCGGCCAGTGCGGGCGCCATATCGAGCCAGATCGCATGGTTGCAGCCGTAGCCGTGCACCAGCAGCACTGTGGGCCCATCGTCAGTGGCGGGCGGGGCGAAGGTAATGCGCGAGCGGAACGGCTGGAGCCAGTTGAACATGCGGAAGACCGCACGGCATTCGGAGAGATAGCAGGCGAGCGCGCCTGAGAGGCCGAGCGGCTGGCGCGGGGGGGCATCGGGCGGATGGGGCAGGCGCGCGTCCGGCGGGATGCCGGCGCCGCCCAGCGTGGCGACAAAGGCAATCCCCACGCCGATGCCGAAGCCCACCGGCACGGCCAGCAGCGCTGCGCCAATGGCGAGCGGCCACGGCCAGCCGGCCCCTTCGGCCAAGCCGGCCGCGATGCCGCCGGCCGCCAGCGTCTGCGCGGCCACGGCCACGCGGCGCAGCGCGGCCGCCGTCAGGCTCATGACTTCGAGGCGGGGCGCGGGTCGCGCAGGTCAATCAGGCGCGTGCCGGCCAGCCGGTCGTGCAGGAACTGGCGGCGCGGGTCGAGCCACGCCAGCGCAATCCACACCAGCAGGCCGGCCACCAGCACGCCGACGAACGGCCCGCGCGTGAGCCCGAGCGCATGGCCGACCGCCGCAGCGGGCGGCAGCCACAGCCAGGCGAGCACATAGCGGAGCAGTGCGCGGGTCCAGTGCGGCGGCTCGCCGGCCGCTGTTTCGAGGCGGATGCGCCACGTCTGCATCGCCAGCGTCTGGCCGTTGCGCTGCCAGAACCACGTGAAGTAGCACGCCAGCACGACGAACATCCAGGCCTGATCGACATAGGGCTGGTCAAGGCCGAGGCGTTGCAGGCCCGGACGCGCCAGCAGATAGACCGCGCTGGCGGCCATCAGCACGCCGAACAGCAACACGCCCTCATAGAGCATGCAGGTCAGGCGGCGGCGCAGCGTGGGCGTGCGCGGGGCGCGCGACGCCATGGAAGCGGGAGGGGCGGGAGGGGCGGGAGGAGCAGGGGTGGCAGGGCTGGCGGCGGGCATGGCGCGGGTTCCGGGTGAGCGGCAATTATGCCAAATCCGGGGCGGCGCGCCGCGCGGCCGGGGCGGGTGTTACTGGCGGGGGGTGTCGGGCGGGTTGATCGGGATGTCGGTGGCCGCCTCGCCCGTGACGGGCGGTGAGAGCGACTCGGGGGCGGGTTGTGCTGCGGGTGCGGAAGCCGGCACTTCTGGCGACGTGGCGGGGGCGGCCGGCGCGGGCGCGGCGGCGACAGGGGCCGAGGCGGGTACCGCCGGTGTCGATGCGGTCAGCGCCGGCGGCAGCGCGGCGGCCGCGCTGGCGGGCTTGTTGGCGCGGATCTGGTGGCCAGTATCGGTCGGCAGGCGCTTGCCGGACGGTAGTCCGCTCACCGCGCCGGGGCGACGCGGCACCTTCTCGGCTGCCGCCAGTTCCTTTTTCTGCGCCTCGGGAAGCTGTTGGTAACGGTCCCACGCATCGGCCTTCTTCTCGGCCGGCACCGTGCGGGTGATCTGGTAGTTCTCGCGCGCCACGCGGCGCTGCTGGGGCGTCATCTTGACCCATTCGGCCATCCGTTCCTGCAGCCGGGCCTGTTCCTCGGGCTTCAGCGACGGGTAGCGGTCGGCAATGCGCTRCCACTTGCGGCGGTTCAGCTCGGGAATGGTGTCCCAGAGCGGGCGCAGCGGGGCGAGGATCTGCTGGTGCGCCGGGGTCAGTTCGACCCACGTCGGATGGACATGGAACACGGGCGGCGCCGAGGCGCCCGCGCGGACCTCGTGGGCTTCGGCCGCCTGCGTCAGCTCGCCCGTGGCCAGCACGGCCACGGCGCCAAGGCTGGCGCACAGCGCGGTGAATCGGGCCAGCCGGCGCGGGGTGACGGCGGAGCGGAAGTGAGCGCGCGCCATCCTATTGATCGCGGTCGTGCTTGAGGAACACGTGGAAGCCCTGGTCGGCATAGGCCGTGGGCGGCAGGTCGTCGAGCAGCATGGCGGCGTCCACATCGGCGAGCTCTTCCACGCGCTTCTGCTGCTGCCACTGGTAGATGCCAGTCACGCCGGCGACCAGCGCCACCAGCGTCCAGAGCAGGGCAAGCCGGCGCAGCCAGGCGCCAGCGCGGTGCAGCGGCGAGCCGTCGTCATCGTCGAAGATGGCGCCATGGCTGCCGGGCAGGGCGAATTGCGGCACCGTGGCCGGTGCCTCGGCTTTCTTTGCGGCCAGCGCCATGCGCCGCGCGGCGGCGAGCCGTTCGGCAATGTCCGCCGGCACGGCATCCGCCGAGGCATCGAGTGCCGAGCGGATCTCGCGGGCGAAGCGGCGTTCCTGTATATCTCGTTGGTTTCGGCTCATAGTCGGACCCCCCGTGCGCGCAAGGCCTGCGCCAGTGTGTGCGTTGCACGGGAACAGTGCGTCTTGACGCTGCCTTCCGAGCAGCCCATCGCGGCTGCCGTCTCGGCCACATCCATATCCTCCCAGTAACGCATCAGGAAAGCTTCGCGTTGACGCGTGGGCAGACGCTGGATTTCCTGCTCGATGATGTGCATGACCTGTGCCCGCTCGACCTTGTCGGCGCTGCTTTCCGCGGATTCTGACCCGGCCTGGGCCTCGAGAGTTTCCAGCAGGTCGTTGTCATCGCCTTCGCGGTCGTCGCGCAGGTTCGAGAACAGCGTTACCCACGTGTTGCGTACTTTCTGGCGGCGGAAGTAGTCGTGGATCGTATTCTGCAGGATGCGCTGGAATAACGGCGCCAGTTCGGCGGCATGCTTGTCGCCGTACTTTTCGGCCAGCTTGATCATGGCGTCCTGCACGATGTCCAGCGCGGCTTCGTCATCCCGCACGGCGAATACGGCCTGCTTGAAGGCACGGCGTTCCACGCTGGAGAGAAAGTCTGAGAGTTCCTGGTCGGTGGCCATGCAGGCAGGAATGTGCCGCGAAAGTCGCGCGGCGGGTCGCAAATGTCTGCGATGCTAGCAAAAAACAGCCGGCTTGGGCGATGCTGTATTGGTTTGCAGACAATATGCCGGAGGGGTCGCTTGCGGCCGTTGGACCATCGTGGTGCACGTGCAAAAAAGTCTCCGGCAGGCCATAGACCACACTGGTGCATTGCAGTATCATCATCGGTTCACGACATCAGTGGTTGTCTCATCAGACCGCTTATAAGGCGGTCTCTTCATGCAGACGCGCACCGCTTGAACCCGAGCCACAAGCCCGGCAGAGAGCATCCAAACAATTTTTTGCCGAAAATTGCAAAGGACTGAAATGAACATGCCCAGCGCGGAGTTCTCCCACGCAGACAGCAATTCATCTGCCGCACCCGAAATGATCGGTGCGGAAATTCTCTGTCACGCACTCGCCGAAGAAGGCGTCGAATACGTCTGGGGCTACCCCGGCGGCGCGGTGCTGTACATCTACGACGAGCTCCACAAGCAAAAGAAGTTCGAGCACATCCTGGTGCGCCACGAGCAGGCTGCGGTCCATGCCGCGGATGGCTACGCGCGCGCCACGGGCAAGGTCGGCGTCGCCCTGGTGACTTCCGGCCCGGGCGTGACCAATGCCGTGACCGGCATCGCCACCGCCTACCTGGACTCGATCCCGATGGTGGTGATCACCGGCAACGTGCCGACCCATGCCATCGGCCAGGATGCCTTCCAGGAATGCGACACCGTCGGCATCACGCGCCCGATCGTCAAGCACAACTTCCTCGTGAAGGACGTGCGCGATCTCGCCGCGACGATCAAGAAGGCGTTCTTCATCGCTGCCACCGGCCGTCCCGGCCCCGTGGTGGTCGATATTCCGAAGGATGTCTCCCGGAATGCGTGCAAGTACGAGTACCCGAAGTCGATCGACATGCGCTCGTACAACCCCGTGAACAAGGGGCACTCGGGTCAGATCCGCAAGGCCGTGGCGCTGCTGCAGGGCGCCGAGCGTCCGTATATCTATACGGGCGGCGGCGTGGTGCTGGCCAATGCCAGCGAGGAGCTGCGCCAGCTGGCCGCCATCACGGGCCATCCGGTCACCAACACGCTGATGGGCCTGGGCGCGTTCCCGGGCACGCACAAGCAGTTCCTCGGCATGCTCGGCATGCACGGGACGTATGAAGCCAACATGGCCATGCAGAACTGCGACGTGCTGATCGCCATCGGCGCCCGTTTCGACGACCGCGTGATCGGCAACCCGGCGCACTTCACCGCGCAGGCACGCAAGATCATCCATATCGATATCGACCCCTCGTCGATCTCGAAGCGCGTGAAGGTCGACATCCCCATCGTCGGCAACGTCAAGGACGTGCTCCAGGAACTGATCGCCCAGCTGCAGGCCAGCGACGTGAAGCCCAAGCGCGAGGCCCTGGCCAAGTGGTGGGACCAGATCGAGCAATGGCGTTCGGTGGACTGCCTCAAGTACGACCGCAACAGCGAGATCATCAAGCCGCAGTACGTGGTGGAAAAGATCTGGGAACTGACCAAGGGCGACGCATTCATTTGCTCCGACGTGGGCCAGCACCAGATGTGGGCCGCGCAGTTCTACAAGTTCAACGAGCCGCGCCGCTGGATCAACTCCGGCGGCCTGGGCACGATGGGCGTGGGCCTGCCGTACGCGATGGGCATCAAGAAGGCGTTCCCGGACAAGGAAGTGGTCACGATCACGGGCGAAGGCTCGATCCAGATGTGCATCCAGGAACTGTCCACCTGCCTCCAGTACGACACCCCGGTCAAGATCTGCTCGCTGAACAACGGCTACCTGGGCATGGTGCGCCAGTGGCAGGAGATCGAGTACGACAACCGCTACTCGCACTCCTACATGACCGCGCTGCCTGACTTCGTCAAGCTGGCCGAGGCCTTCGGCCACGTGGGTATCCGCGTGGAGAAGACGGCCGACGTCGAGCCGGCGCTGCGCGAGGCGTTCCGCCTCAAGGACCGCACCGTGTTCCTGGACTTCCAGACCGACCCCACGGAAAACGTGTGGCCGATGGTCCAGGCCGGCAAGGGCATCTCCGAAATGCTGCTCGGCGCGGAGGACCTGTAATGCGACACATCATTTCGGTCCTGCTGGAAAACGAACCTGGCGCGCTGTCGCGCGTAGTGGGGCTGTTCTCGGCGCGCGGCTACAACATCGAGACGCTCACGGTGGCCCCCACCGAGGATGCGTCGCTGTCGCGGATGACCATCGTCACTACCGGCTCGGATGACGTGATCGAACAGATCACCAAGCACCTGAACCGCCTGGTGGAAGTGGTCAAGGTGGTGGACCTGACGGAAGGCGCGCACATCGAGCGCGAGCTGATGCTCGTGAAGGTGCGCGCGGTGGGCAAGGAGCGCGAGGAAATGAAGCGCACCGCCGACATCTTCCGGGGCCGCATCATCGACGTGACCGAGAAGACGTACACCATCGAGCTGACCGGCAACGGCGGCAAGCTGGATGCGTTCCTCGATGCCATCGACCGCACCGCGATCCTGGAAACCGTCCGTACGGGCGGCTCCGGCATCGGCCGCGGCGAACGCATCCTGAAGGTCTGACCGGCGCACCCGGCAGCGGCCACAAGCCAACCGCAGTATCCCCGGCGGCGCGACGCGTGAATCGGAACCAACGCCCGCGCCACGCCGCCACCCCTTACACGCAGACTTAGAAAATCGAAGGAATCATCATGAAAGTGTTTTACGACAAGGACGCCGACCTCTCCCTGATCAAGGGCAAGAACGTCACCATCATCGGCTACGGCTCGCAAGGCCACGCCCACGCACTGAACCTGAAGGACTCGGGCGTGAACGTGACGGTCGGTCTGCGCAAGAGCGGCGCGTCGTGGAACAAGGCCGTCAACGCCGGCCTGCAGGTCAAGGAAGTGGGCGAGGCTGTCAAGAACGCCGACGTGGTCATGATCCTGCTGCCGGACGAGCAGATCGCCGACGTGTACAAGAACGAAGTACACGACAACATCAAGGAAGGCGCCGCGCTGGCCTTCGCGCACGGCTTCAACGTGCACTACGGCGCCGTGATCCCGCGTGCCGACCTGGACGTGATCATGATCGCCCCGAAGGCCCCGGGCCACACGGTGCGCTCGACGTACTCGCAGGGTGGCGGCGTGCCGCACCTGATCGCCGTGCATCAGAACAAGTCCGGCGCCGCCCGTGACATCGCGCTGTCGTACGCCACCGCCAACGGCGGCGGCCGTGCCGGCATCATCGAGACCAACTTCCGCGAAGAAACCGAAACCGACCTGTTCGGCGAGCAGGCCGTGCTGTGCGGCGGTACCGTCGAGCTGATCAAGGCTGGCTTCGAGACGCTGGTGGAAGCCGGCTACGCGCCGGAAATGGCCTACTTCGAGTGCCTGCACGAGCTGAAGCTGATCGTCGACCTGATCTACGAAGGCGGCATCGCCAACATGAACTACTCGATCTCGAACAACGCCGAATATGGCGAATACGTCACCGGCCCGCGCGTCGTGACGGAAGAGACCAAGAAGGCCATGAAGCAGTGCCTGACGGACATCCAGACCGGCGAGTACGCCAAGAGCTTCCTGCTCGAGAACAAGGCCGGCGCCCCGACCCTGATCTCGCGCCGTCGCCTGACGTCCGAGCATCAGATCGAGGAAGTGGGTGCCAAGCTGCGCGCGATGATGCCGTGGATTGCCAAGAACAAGCTGGTCGACCAGTCGAAGAACTAAGCTGACGACAGCTGGCAGGGCGGGGCCCCCGGGGCCCGCCGCCCTCGGCCGTCCAGCCCGCCGCCGGCCCCGCGCAGTGTTGCGTGAGGCATTTTGGCGGAGGCTGGACGGCTTTTTGTTATCCTTGTCGGACTTTATTCGGGCGCTGGCTCGAATCTTTCTTATTATTCGCGGCGATACCCCTACAAAGCCCCGACGGCGGCCAGTCCATGGCGCCGACCCGGCACGGCGTATCGTTTCTACCTGAACTTCAGACCAAGTCTTGCATGAACTATCCTCATCCGCTGATCGCCCGTGAAGGCTGGCCATTCCTGGCCGGCGCATTCGTCATCTCGCTGCTGGTGCATGTCAGCGCAGGTTTCTGGTGGGCACTGCCGCTGTGGATTCTCACGATCTTCGTGCTCCAGTTCTTCCGCGATCCGCCCCGGCCGATTCCGTCGGCGCCCAACGCGGTGCTGGCTCCCGCCGACGGCCGCATCGTCGTGGTGGAGAAGACCCAGGACCCGTACGCCGGGCGCGAGGCGCTCAAGATCAGCGTGTTCATGAACGTGTTCAACGTGCATTCGAACCGCGTTTCGGTGGATGGCAAGGTCGAGAAGCTCGAATACTTCCCGGGCAAGTTCGTCAATGCCGATCTGGACAAGGCGTCGGTGGAGAACGAGCGCAACGCTATCGTGATCCGCCGCGCGCAGGACGGCAAGGTGGTCACGCTGGTCCAGGTGGCCGGGCTGGTGGCACGCCGGATCCTGTGCTACACCAAAGTGGGCGACACGCTCTCGCGTGGCCAGCGTTACGGCTTCATCCGCTTCGGCTCCCGCGTGGACGTGTACCTGCCCGTCGATGCGCGCCCGCGCGTGACGATTGGCGAGAAGGTGTCCGCCTCGTCGACCGTGCTGGCCGAACTGGACGTGCAGGGCGCGCAGCAGTAAGCCGCCGCCGTCCACACTGATAGGAGAGGCTGGCATGGGTGCCTTTAATCGACGGAACAAGCGCGTCAGCATCGGCAACGTGACGCATCTGCGACCGTTCCGCCGCAACCAGTTGCGCAACGACCCCGGCTACGACGAGGCCGAGGAAGGGCCCGACATCGAGTACGTGCGCCCGCGCCGGCGCGGCATCTACCTGCTGCCCAACGCGTTCACCACCGCCGCGCTGTTCGCCGGCTTCTACGCCATCGTGGCGGCGATGAACGGCCACTTCGACTCGGCCGCCATCGCCATCTTCGCGGCCATGGTGCTGGACGGCATGGATGGCCGCGTGGCGCGCATCACCAACACGCAGAGCGCATTCGGCGAGCAGTACGACTCGCTCTCGGACATGACCTCGTTCGGCGTGGCGCCGGCGCTGGTCATGTACACCTGGATCCTGCGCGATCTCGGCAAATGGGGCTGGATCGCCGCGTTCGTCTACTGCACCTGCGCAGCGCTGCGCCTGGCGCGCTTCAACGCCAATATCGGCGTGGTGGACAAGCGCTTCTTCCAGGGGCTGCCCAGCCCGGCCGCGGCGGCGCTGGTGGCCGGCTTCGTCTGGCTGGTCATCGACAACAAGCTGCCGGTCAGGGAGCTGTGGATGCCGTGGGTCGCCTTTGCGATCACGCTCTATGCGGGCCTGTCGATGGTCTCCAACGCGCCGTTCTACAGCGGCAAGGCGCTGGACGTGCGCTACCGCGTGCCCTTCGGCATGATG
Organism: Cupriavidus sp. 2KB_3; assembly: GCF_052115685.1. NCBI lineage: Bacteria > Pseudomonadati > Pseudomonadota > Betaproteobacteria > Burkholderiales > Burkholderiaceae > Cupriavidus > Cupriavidus sp. 2KB_3. The sequence goes on along the minus strand of NZ_JBFRHD010000021.1, from coordinate 55,823 downwards.
GTGCTCGTACTGGTGCTGTTCGTGGTGGTTTCCACCGATCCGCCGGTGGCGCTGTTCGGGCTGTTCGTGGCCTACGCGGTGTCGGGCTACCTGCTGTGGGCCTGGCGCGCGCTGCATGGCGAGCCGGGCGGGGTACGCAAGGCACGCGCCGGCGGACCCGACGGGCTCGGCGGCGGTAACTAGCAAGCATGGCAGCAGGGCGTCTTCGGGCGCCCTGTGTCGTTTCAGCGGTATCCCAATCCGCATCACGCGGGTCGCGTTACGTTCCACTCACCGTCAGGAGAATGTCATGGGCATGTTTGACTTCATCAAGGAAGCGGGCGAAAAGCTGTTCGGCAAGGGCGAGGCCAAGGCTGCGCAGGAAGCGGCCAAGGCGGACGCCTCGGCAGAGAAGGTGGAGGCCGCCAACCGCGCCGCCGGCGACGCCATCGAGGCCTACATCAAGCAAATGGGGCTCGACGCCACCGGGCTGATGGTCCAGGTGGACGGCTCGCAGGGCAAGGCGACGGTGTTCGGCGTGGCGCCGGACCAGGCCACCCGGGAGAAGATCATCCTCTGTGCCGGCAATGTGGAAGGCGTGGAGTCGGTGGAGGACAAGATGTCCGTCAACGTGGAGTCCACCGAATCGCAATGGCATACCGTGGTCAAGGGCGACACGCTCTGGGCCATCGCCCAGGCGGCCTACGGCAACGGCGCCGAGTACAACAAGATCTTCGAAGCGAACAAGCCGATGCTTTCGCACCCGGACAAGATCTATCCGGGTCAGAAGCTGCGGATTCCGCCGAAGGGCTGAAACCGGCCCGGGTCAGCCCGCCTTGCACGCGCGCGCCAAACCGGATATAGTCCCCGACATGATTTCGCGCCAGTCCCTACTCGCCCGCACCACCCTAGGTGGCCTACTAGGCCATCGGGTCGGGACGCGCGCGCGCTGAGGGACGCTATCGCCCTAGCGCGGAATCACCAGGAATTTTCCTAGTTTTCAAACGCCCCGGCCTGCAACCATGCACGCCGGGGCGTTTTGCATTCGATGTTCGAGACTGCGGCGCCCGGCAGCACGAAGGACGGGACGGCACGGCACACAACAAGGTACAGCCCAGGAGCTCCACAAAATGTCTGACAAACTCATCATTTTCGATACCACCTTGCGTGATGGCGAGCAGTCGCCCGGCGCCTCGATGACCCGCGAAGAGAAGATTCGCATCGCGCGCCAGCTGGAACGCCTGAGGGTCGATGTGATCGAGGCCGGCTTTGCGGCCAGCTCCAATGGTGACTTCGAAGCCATCCGCTCGATCGCCCAGGTGGTCAAGGATTCGACGATCTGCTCGCTGGCCCGCGCCAACGACAAGGACATCGCCCGCGCGGCGGAAGCGCTCAAGCCCGCCAACTCGTTCCGGATCCACACGTTCATCGCCACCTCGGTGCTGCACATGGAGAAGAAGCTGCGCATGACGCCGGACCAGGTGTACGAACAGGCGCGCCTGGCCGTGCGCTTCGCGCGCCAGTTCACCGACGACATCGAATTTTCGCCCGAAGACGGCAGCCGTTCGGACATGGACTTCCTCTGCCGCGTGCTCGAGGGCGTGATTGCCGAAGGCGCGACCACGATCAACCTGCCCGATACGGTTGGCTACGCGGTGCCGGAAGGCTACGCGGACCTGATTCGCTCGGTGCGCGAGCGCATCCCCAACTCGGACAAGGCGGTGTGGTCCGTGCACTGCCATAACGACCTGGGCATGGCCGTGGCCAACTCGCTGGCCGCCGTGAAGCTGGGCGGCGCGCGGCAGATCGAGTGCACGATCAACGGCCTCGGCGAGCGGGCCGGCAACACGAGCCTGGAAGAGGTGGTGATGGCCGTGAAGACGCGCCGCGACTACTTCAACATGGACGTGAACATCGACACCACGCAGATCGTGCCGGCCTCCAAGCTGGTCTCGCAGATCACCGGTTTCGTGGTGCAGCCGAACAAGGCCGTGGTGGGCGCCAACGCCTTCGCGCACGCCTCCGGCATCCATCAGGACGGCGTGCTCAAGGCACGTGACACCTACGAGATCATGCGCGCGGAGGATGTGGGCTGGACCGCCAACAAGATCGTGCTCGGCAAGCTCTCGGGCCGCAATGCGTTCAAGCAGCGCCTGCAGGAGCTGGGCATCGAACTGGAGAGCGAGAGCGAGGTCAACGCCGCCTTCGGCCGCTTCAAGGAACTGGCCGACCAGAAGGCCGAGATCTTCGACGAAGACATCATGGCCATCGTTTCGGATGAGGCGCACGACGTGAACGAGCACTACCGCTTCGTGTCGCTGTCGCAGCGCTCCGAGACCGGAGAGCGCCCGCATGCGCGCGTGGTATTCAATATGGATGGCAGCGAGCAGACCGGCGAAGCCGAGGGCAATGGCCCCGTCGACGCCACCATGCATGCCATCGAAGGCAAGGTCAACAGCGGCGCGGAACTGGTGCTGTACTCGGTGAACGCCATCACCACCGGCACGCAGGCGCAGGGCGAAGTGACCGTGCGGCTGTCGAAGGCCGGCCGCATCGTCAACGGCGTGGGCACCGATCCGGACATCGTCGCGGCGTCGGCCAAGGCCTACCTGGCCGCGCTGAACAAGCTGCACGACAAGGCCGTACAGAAGATCAACCCGCAGATCTGATCCCCGATCCGCGTGCCGGCGCCCGGGGGCCCACAAGGCCCCCGCGACCATCAGCCGCCCGTCAGTCGCCTATCCCGCGACGACGGGCGGTTTTTCGTTGGATGACGATGTCTCGCAATCGATACGGGCTACTGGCGATCGGAGCGGTCGTACAGTGGATCGGGCGTGATCTGGGTCTGGCGCAGCACGCCGGCGTCATCGAAGTAGAAATTGAACAGCGAGTACCACTGGTCTTCGTGACGGAAGCGGTAGCTCCACACCTCGCGTTTCATCAACGGAAAGTACTGGTTTGGCTCACGCGGGGCACCGAAGTGCTCCAGCACGTCTTTCTTGGTCCAGACATTGACCTGCGCCTTGTACAGTTCCGGCGTCCGGAGCATCTGGCGGAAATTCGTCAGATTGCCATTCTTGTCGAAGTCGGCGGCGTACGATTCCTGGCCTAGCGGCTGTTTGGAATAGAACCAGCGCACGGTGCCGTCGTCGAGCTTATAGATGTCGGTGGGCTTGCCGAAGGTGGCCATCACGGCGCTCTCGGGCTGGCCGACAAGTTTCAGGCCGGTATCCACCGGGGCCAGGGCGGTACAAGCGCTGAGCAGGGCCGCGCCCAGGCCCAGGACCACGGTCTGGGCCAGCCGGCGGCCAGCGTATCGGAGGGGGGAGATCATGGGAATTTCTCGCCTGGCAATCGTACGAATGCTGGAAGTGTAGTCCGCTCAGGCGCTGGTGTGCATCGAACGCTGCTTTTTTGGTGGGATTGCGGCCACCGGCCCCCCTGCCGTACCATCCACGCCTTCGTTGTGCGATGTAGAAGAGGAGTGAGGATGTCCGGTGCGGAAAAGGGGTGGCGGCGCGGCCCGTGGCGTGCATGGCTGGCGGCGACGCTGCTGTGTCTGGCGGGGAGCGGCCATGCCCAGGGCGAGGCTGGCGCGCCGATCCGGCTGGGCATGATCGAAGGGCTCTCCGGCCCGTTCGCCAACGCCGGGGACGCCGTGGTGCGCAACCTGCGCATCGCCATCGACCGCGTCAACGCGCGCGGCGGCGTGAAGACCGCCGAGGGCGCCCGTCCGCTGGAACTGGTCACGTTCGACAGCAAAGGCAATGTCGATGAAAGCCTGATCCAGTTCCGCGCGCTGGTGGACAAGCGCATCCCCTTCGTTTTGCAGGGCAACAGTTCGGCCGTGGCCGGGGCGCTGGTGGCGGCGATCAATCGCCACAATATGCGCCAGCCGGAGGCGCGCGTGCTGTTCCTCAACTACTCGGCCGTCGATCCGGCGCTGACCAACGAGAATTGCAGTTTCTGGCATTTCCGCTTCGACGCGAGTTCGGACATGCGCATGCAGGCGCTGACGGAGGCGATTCGCGGCGAACACACCGTCCGCAAGGTCTACCTGATCGACCAGGACTACAGCTTCGGGCACCAGGTGGCGAAGTCGGCACGTGAGATGCTGGCGGCAAAGCGGCCGGACATCCAGATTGTGGGCGACGAATTCCACCCGATCGGCAAGATCAAGGACTTCGCGCCGTACATCGCCAAGATCAAGGCCAGTGGGGCTGACGCGGTGATCACCGGCAACTGGGGCAACGACCTGACGCTGATGGTCAAGGCCGCGCGCGAGGGCGGGCTGGGCGCCCGCTTCTATACGTTCTACGGCAACGGACTTGGCGCGCCGGCGGCGATGGGCGATGCCGGCGTGGGCCGCGTGCTGGCGGTGGCCGAATGGCACCCGAACGTGGGCGGCGCGGCGTCCGACGCCTTCTACCAGGCATTCCGCACCCGCTACCCCGAGCCGCGCGACGACTACGTGCACCTGCGCATGCAGATGATGGTGGAAATGCTGGCGCGGGCCATCACCCAGGCCGGCTCCACGGATGCCGTCAAGGTGGCGCTGGCGCTCGAGAACATGCGCTTCACCAACGATTTCCACGACGCCACCGTGCGCGCGGACGACCACCAGGTGCTGCAGCCGCTCTATGTCTCGGTCATGGCGAAGCGGGGCGGGGATGTGCGCTTCGACAACGAAGGGTCCGGCTACGGCTTCCGTACGGTGAAGAAGCTCAAGACCGCCCAGACAACCCTGCCCACCACGTGCCGCATGGAGCGCCCGGCGAGCTGATCGGGCAGGCCGCGCGGACGGATTTCGCCCCGCCGGCAAATTCGGCTATAATCCGCGGCTGTCGTGCAAGGACCCCTGCGCACGGCGCATGCCTCAGTCCATACCAGGCTTCAAGGCACGACGCAGGTGGCGCATCCCGCGCTGCAGCGTTCGCAAGTGAAAGGAAATCATCATGGCAATCGCCAACAAGTCCGAAGTTATCAAGCAGTTCGCGCGCGGCACCAACGACACGGGTAGCCCCGAAGTTCAGGTCGCCCTGCTGACCACCCGCATCAACGAACTGACCCCCCACTTCAAGGCCAACATGAAGGATCACCACAGCCGCCGCGGTCTGCTGCGCATGGTGAGCCGTCGTCGCCGCCTGCTGGACTACCTCAAGGCCAGCGACGCTGACCGTTACCGCGCCCTGATCGAAAAGCTGGGCCTGCGTAAGTAAGGTCTGTGGATGGCAGCACGAATCCTGCACAAGTTGTTCCTGCACGATTTCACGTGAGGCCGCGATGCCTGCGTCAGCTCTGCTGAGGCAGGCATTTTGCTTTTCTGGTCCGGCGGCCTCCCCGCCGGGCTGGCATTGATTGTGATGTTTGCTTCACTAAGTCGTCCTGGCCAAGCAGCCCGGGCGCCCGTTGCGCCAAGACGTGTAACGGAGTAAGTTACCTCGCTCTTTATATTGCTCTGTGACCGGAGCCGGCCAAGGAACCGGGGTTTTGTGTCATTCCATCGCCGCATCGCCAGCCTGGTGGTGTTGCAATGGAATGGCATAGCACTTCCCTGAGACTGCGACCGGCATGAATCCGGCAGTTCGCCTGCCGCTGTGAGCGCAGGCGTCGCGGGACGCGCGTGTGTGCGCCCCGCATGCATGTATCAAGGAACTGCTCATGACCATGTTCAACAAGATCGTCAAGGAATTCCAATGGGGCCAGCACACGGTCCGCATGGAAACCGGCGAAGTCGCCCGCCAGGCTGGCGGTGCCGTAATCGTCGACGTGGAAGACACCGTGGTGCTGGCTACCGTGGTGGCCGCCAAGAGCCCGAAGGCGGGCCAGGACTTCTTCCCGCTGACCGTCGACTACATCGAAAAGACCTACGCTGCCGGCAAGATCCCCGGTGGCTTCTTCAAGCGTGAAGGCCGTCCGTCGGAAAACGAGACGCTGACCTCGCGCCTGATCGACCGTCCGCTGCGCCCGCTGTTCCCGGAAGGCTTCTACAACGACGTGCAGGTGGTGATCCACGTGCTGTCGATCAACCCGGAAGTGCCGGCCGACATCCCTGCGCTGATCGGCGCGTCCGCCGCGCTGGCCGTGTCGGGCATTCCGTTCAACGGCCCGGTGGGCGCCGCCCGCGTGGGTTACAAGGATGGCCAGTACCTGCTGAACCCGACCCGCTCGCAGATCGCCACGTCCGACCTGGACCTGGTGGTGGCCGGTACCGAGCGCGCCGTGCTGATGGTGGAATCGGAAGCCCAACAGCTGTCTGAAGAGGTGATGCTGGGCGCCGTGGTGTACGGCCATGAGCAGATGCAGATCGCCATCAACGCGATCCACGACCTGGTGCGCGACGGCGGCAAGCCCGAGTGGGACTGGGCCCCGGCAGCCAAGAACGAGCCGCTGATCGCCAAGGTTAGCGAGATCGGCCTGCCGCTGCTGCAGGAAGCCTACCAGCTGCGCCAGAAGTCGGCCCGCAGCCAGAAGCTGAAGGAAGTCTACGCCGCGGTGACCGCTGGTCTGGCCGAAGCCGGCGTGGAAGCCGAGAAGGTGGAAGTGGGCAACATCCTGTTCGACCTCGAAGCGAAGATCGTCCGTGGCCAGATCCTGGCCGGCGAGCCGCGCATCGACGGCCGCGACACGCGCACCGTGCGCCCGATCGAGATCCGCTCGTCGGTGCTGCCGCGCGCGCACGGCTCGGCCCTGTTCACGCGTGGGGAAACCCAGGCGCTGGTGGTGGCCACGCTGGGTACCAAGAGCGACGAGCAGATCATCGACGCGCTGGCCGGCGAATACCGCGACCGCTTCATGCTCCACTACAACATGCCCCCGTTCGCCACCGGCGAGACGGGCCGCGTGGGCAGCCCGAAGCGTCGTGAAATCGGTCACGGCCGCCTGGCCAAGCGCGCGCTGATCCCGGTGCTGCCGAAGGACGACGAGTTCGCGTACACGATCCGCCTGGTGTCGGAAATCACCGAATCGAATGGTTCGTCGTCGATGGCTTCGGTCTGCGGCGGCTGCCTGGCACTGATGGACGCCGGCGTTCCGGTCAAGGCGCACGTGGCCGGCGTGGCCATGGGCCTGATCCTGGAAGGCAACAAGTTCGCCGTGCTGACCGACATCCTGGGCGATGAAGATCACCTGGGCGACATGGACTTCAAGGTGGCCGGCACCGACGCGGGCATCACCGCGCTGCAGATGGACATCAAGGTCCAGGGCATCACGAAGGAAATCATGCAGGTGGCGCTGGCTCAGGCCCGCGAAGGCCGCATCCACATCCTGCAGAACATGCAGGGCGCGATGGGCCATGCGCGTACCGAGCTGTCGGCACACGCACCGCGCATGATCACGATGAAGATCCATCCGGACAAGATCCGCGAAGTCATCGGCAAGGGCGGCTCGACCATCCAGGCCCTGACCAAGGAAACCGGCACGACCATCGACATCGGCGAAGACGGCACGATCACGATCGCGTCGACCTCGACGGAAGGCATGGCGGAAGCCAAGCGCCGCATCGAGGGCATCACCGCCGAAGCCGAAGTGGGCAAGATCTACGCCGGTACCGTGCTGAAGCTGCTGGACTTCGGTGCCATCGTGAACATCCTGCCGGGCAAGGACGGCCTGCTGCACATCAGTGAGATCGTCAACGAGCGCGTGAAGGACATCAAGGACTGGCTGAAGGAAGGCCAGCAGGTGCGCGTGAAGCTGATCCAGGCCGACGAGAAGGGTCGTCTGCGCCTGTCGCTGAAGGCAGCGCTGGCGGAAGAGGGCGGCAGCATCAGCCCGATCGTCCAGAGCGACGCCCCGGCGGCTCCGGCCTCGCCCGACCAGCAGTAAGCCGGTCCGGCAGTACCCGTAGTCCTCGTAGTACCAAAAAAGCGGCTGGCGATGTCCAGCCGCTTTTTTGTTTACACTGCCGGTCATTCCATGCGGATGGGGTTTGCCCAGCCTGCATGCCACGCACGACACACTGATGAGGAACGATCATGAAAGCCATCGAGATCCGTGAATACGGCGCGCCCGAAGTCCTGCAACTGGCCGAGCGCCCCGATCCGGAGCCGAAGGCGGGCGAGATCCTGATCCGCGTGGCGGCGGCCGGCATCAATCGTCCCGATGTGTTCCAGCGCACCGGCAACTATCCGGTGCCGCCGGGTGCCTCGGACCTGCCCGGCCTTGAAGTGGCGGGGGTGGTGGTGGGCGGCGACCTGTCGCACGCCGACAACCGCTTCGGCCTGAAGGTGGGCGACCGCGTCTGTGCGCTGGTGCAGGGCGGCGGCTACGCCGAGCTGTGCACGGCCCCGGTGGCGCAATGCCTGCCGGTGCCGGCGGGTTTGTCCGATATCGAGGCCGCTGCGCTGCCCGAGACCTTCTTCACGGTCTGGAGCAATGTGTTCGACCGTGGCCTGCTGGGCAAAGGCCCGCGCGGCAAGGATGAGACGCTGCTGATCCAGGGCGGCTCGAGCGGCATCGGCACGACCGCCATCCAGATCGCCAAGGCGCTTGGCTTCAAGGTCTTCGTGACGGCCGGCAGCGACGAGAAGTGCAAGGCCTGCGAGCAGTTGGGCGCCGATCGCGCGATCAACTACAAGACCCAGGACTTCGTGGCCGAGGTCAAGGCGCTGACCGAGGGCAAGGGTGTGGACGTGATCCTCGACATGGTGGCCGGCTCGTACCTGGCGCGCGAGCTGTCTTGCATCGCCGATGACGGCCGCATCGTCATCATCGCCCTGCTGGGCGGCGGCAAGGCCGAGATTCCGCTGGGCGACATCCTGCGTCGCCGGATCACCGTGACGGGCTCGACGCTGCGGCCCCGCCCGGCGTCATTCAAGGGCAAGATCGCCGAGGCGCTGCACCAGCAGGTGTGGCCGCTGCTGGCGGCCGGCAAGATCAAGCCGGTGATCCACCAGGTCTTCCCGGCCGCACAGGCTGCCGACGCCCATCGGCTGATGGAGTCGAGCGAGCACATCGGCAAGATCGTGCTGACCTGGTAATAACGGACGGCTGAGGGCGCCCGCTGGGCGTCCTGTTGCGCCGGATCGGCTCGGTGTATGCAATTGTCCGCCCGTGGTGGCGGACCCCTTCCGGCCACGCTACAATAGCGGGTTTATTTCAGAGGGGGCGCTTGTGAGACAAAAGCTGGTCATCGGCAACTGGAAGATGCACGGCAGCCTGGCCGCCAATGCGGCGCTGCTCGACGGTATCAAGGCGGCTTCGGCCCGCGCGACGCTGGCTGTTTGCGCACCGTTCCCCTATCTTGCCCAGTGCCAGACGCTGTTGTCGGGCTCGCAAGTGGCCTGGGGTGCCCAGGATGTGTCGGCAGAGGCGCGTGGCGCCTTCACGGGCGAGGTGGCTGCCTCGATGCTGGCCGAGTTTGGCGTGAGTTATGCGCTGGTCGGTCATTCCGAGCGCCGCACCTATCACGGCGAAACCGACGCCACCGTGGCGGCCAAGGCGCTGCGGGCGCTGGAATTTGGCATCGTGCCCGTGGTCTGCGTTGGCGAGACGCTCGCCGAGCGCGAAGCCGGGCAGACTGAAGCCGTTGTGGGCCGTCAGTTGCAAGCGGTGCTGGATGCGTTGTCTATCGAGCAGCTGGGTCGGATTGTCCTGGCCTATGAGCCTGTCTGGGCGATCGGCACCGGCAAGACCGCCTCCAGTGCCCAGGCGCAGGCCGTGCATGCCGTCCTGCGTGCGCAGGTGGCCGGCAAGGACGCTGGCGTGGCATCGCGCATGGCCATCCTGTACGGCGGCAGCGTGAAGCCGGACAATGCGGCCGAACTGTTTTCCATGTCCGACATCGACGGGGGCCTGATTGGTGGCGCCTCGCTGAAGGCGGATGATTTCCTCGCGATCGGCAACGCCTGATGCCGGTTCCGATCGTCTGATCAGGCAAGTTCGAAACGAATTCAACCAAATGGCAATCTTCAAGACTTTGTTGGTAATCGTGCAGGTCCTGTCCGCGCTGGGCGTGATCGCACTGGTCCTGCTGCAGCACGGCAAGGGCGCCGATGTGGGCGCGGCGTTCGGCTCCGGTGCATCGGGCAGCCTGTTCGGCGCCTCGGGCTCCGCGAACTTCCTGTCGCGTACCACGGCCGTGCTCGCATCGTTGTTCTTTGTCTGCACGCTGGGCCTGACGCTGCTGGGCAACTACAAGCCCGCCGCTTCGCTGGGCGTGATGGGTGCCGCGCAGCAGCCCACGCCGGCCTCCGCGCCGGCTGGTGCATCGGCGCCCGCGGCCGCTGCGGCCTCGGCCCCGGCAGGTCCTGCTGTACCGAAATAATCCGCCTGCGTTCTGGCTGATTCCTGAGTTTTTTTAAAGTTGTGCATTGAACAAATCAGGGATCTTGGGTTAGAATGCAAGGCTTGAAACGATTCCCCAGCGACGGGGCTCAGAGCGGAAGACAGGCTCTTCCACACGGGCTTCGGAGGGTGTAAAAACCCGGCGCAAGGCAATATTGTTTCTCCCCCAGCCGACGTGGTGAAATTGGTAGACACGCTATCTTGAGGGGGTAGTGGCGAAAGCTGTGCGAGTTCGAGTCTCGCCGTCGGCACCAAACAACTTGATCGGCGTCCGTCCGGAGCCGGCCCTCGGGCCATGCTTTGGATCGCGGCGCCGGCAGTCCGCAAGGCGGCGCCGTAGCTAAGACGGGATGGCGCTTGGGGTGGGCAACAGGACGCCGCTTCAGCTGGTGCTGTTGACAACATTCCAGATAAGGCTGGCCGTATCTTGACTCTCGAAGCCTACTTCCCCGTCCTCATCTTCATCCTCTTTGGCGTCGTGCTGGGTGTGGCACTGATGTCCATTGGTCGGATACTCGGTCCCAACAATCCTGATACCGCGAAGCTGTCGCCCTACGAGTGCGGCTTCGAAGCGTTCGAGGACGCGCGCATGAAGTTCGACGTGCGCTACTACCTCATCGCCATCCTCTTTATCCTGTTCGATCTCGAAACTGCCTTCCTGTTTCCGTGGGGTGTCGCCCTCAAGGATATCGGCTGGCCGGGATTCATCGCCATGGGCGTGTTTCTGCTGGAATTCATCGTGGGCTTCGTCTACATCTGGAAAAAGGGCGCGCTCGATTGGGAGTGATGTGAAATGGCAATCGAAGGCGTTCTCAATGAAGGCTTCGTCACGACTACCGCTGACAAGCTGATCAACTGGACCCGCACGGGCTCGCTCTGGCCGATGACGTTCGGCCTGGCCTGCTGTGCCGTGGAAATGATGCATGCTGGCGCCGCGCGCTACGACATGGACCGCTTCGGCGTGATTTTCCGCCCGTCGCCGCGTCAGTCGGACGTGATGATCGTGGCCGGCACGCTGTGCAACAAGATGGCCCCCGCGCTCCGCAAGGTCTATGACCAGATGGCCGAGCCGCGCTGGGTGATCTCGATGGGCTCGTGCGCCAATGGCGGCGGCTACTACCACTACTCGTACTCGGTAGTGCGTGGCTGCGACCGCATCGTGCCGGTCGACATCTATGTTCCGGGCTGCCCGCCGACGGCGGAAGCGCTGATCTACGGCGTGATCCAGCTGCAGAACAAGATCAAGCGTACCAACACCATCGCGCGCAAGGGCTGACATGGCGAATAACCTGGACACCCTCAAGGCTGCGCTCGAAAAGGTTCTCGGCAAGCGCGTGCAGAGCCTGGTCGAAGCGGTTGGCGAGCTGACGCTGATCGTCAAGGCCGACGACTACCTCGAAGTGGCCCGCCTGCTGCGCGACGAGCCGTCGCTGCGCTTCGAGCAACTGCTGGACCTCTGCGGCGTCGACTACTCCGACTACGCGGATGGCGCGTGGGACGGCCTGCGCTTTGCGGCCGTATCGCACCTGATCTCGATCACCCACAACTGGCGCCTGCGCCTGCGCGTGTTCGCGCCGGATGACGACCTGCCCGTGGTGCCGTCGCTGATCGACGTGTGGAACTCGGCCAACTGGTTCGAGCGCGAAGCCTTCGATTTCTACGGCATCGTGTTCGAAGGCCATCCGGACCTGCGCCGCATCCTGACCGACTATGGTTTCGTCGGCCACCCGTTCCGCAAGGATTTCCCGGTTTCCGGCTTCGTGGAGATGCGCTACGACCCGGAACAGAAACGGGTGATCTACCAGCCGGTGACGATCGAGCCGCGCGAAGTCACGCCTCGCGTGATTCGCGAGGAAAACTACGGCGGCGTGCAGCACTGAGATCGACGTCATGGCAGATATCAAGAATTACACCCTGAACTTCGGCCCGCAACACCCGGCGGCGCACGGCGTGCTGCGCCTGGTGCTCGAGTTGGACGGCGAAGTCATCCAGCGTGCCGACCCCCACATCGGCCTGCTGCACCGTGCCACCGAGAAGCTGGCCGAACAAAAGACCTGGATCCAGAGTGTGCCGTACATGGACCGTCTCGACTACGTGTCGATGATGGTCAACGAGCACGCCTACGTGATGGCCATCGAGCGCCTGCTGGGCCTCGAGGTGCCGGTGCGTGCGCAGTACATCCGCGTGATGTTCGACGAAATCACCCGCCTGCTGAACCACCTGATGTGGATCGGCTCGCACGCGCTCGACGTGGGTGCGATGGCGGTGTTCCTCTACGCTTTCCGCGAGCGCGAGGACATGTTCGACATGTACGAGGCGGTGTCGGGCGCGCGCATGCACGCGGCCTACTACCGTCCGGGCGGCGTCTACCGCGACCTGCCTGACACGATGCCGCAATACCGGGCGTCGAAGATCCACAACGAGCGCGCCATCAAGGCGATGAACGAAGCCCGTTCGGGCTCGCTGCTGGACTTCATCGAGGACTTCACGAACCGTTTTCCGACGTACGTGGATGAATATGAGACGCTGCTGACCGATAACCGTATCTGGAAGCAACGTCTGGTGGATATCGGTGTGGTCAGCCCGGAGCGTGCGCTGCAGATGGGCTTTACCGGCCCGATGCTGCGCGGCTCGGGCATCGAGTGGGACCTGCGCAAGAAGCAGCCCTACGAGGTGTACGACCAGCTCGACTTCGACATCCCCGTCGGCAACGGCGGCGACTGCTACGCACGCTACCTGGTGCGCGTGGAAGAGATGCGCCAGTCGAACCGGATCATCAAGCAGTGCGTGGACTGGCTGCGCCGCAACCCGGGCCCGGTGATCACCGAGAACCACAAGGTGGCGCCGCCCTCGCGCGTGGACATGAAGTCCAACATGGAAGAGCTGATCCACCACTTCAAGCTGTTCACCGAAGGCATTCACGTGCCGGCTGGCGAGGCTTACGCGGCGGTGGAGCACCCGAAGGGCGAGTTCGGTATCTACGCGATTTCGGACGGCGCGAACAAGCCGTACCGCCTGAAGATCCGTGCACCTGGCTTTGCCCACCTGGCCGCGCTGGACGAAATGGCCAAGGGACACATGATCGCCGATGCCGTGACGATCATCGGGACGCAAGACATCGTGTTCGGCGAGATCGACCGCTAAGTCGATCGAGAATCCGGAGACGGGGAGTCTCCACCCAGGCGTATAGGCCGTCACCCGGACGACGATTCGGGTTCATGCGGCCGGCCCCGCGAGTGTCGGGGGCGGCAGGCGATGCCTGCGACGGACCGGCGGGGCGCAGAGCGACCCGGCCGGCGGAACATGGCAGCGACGGCTGCAAACCAGCGGAGGCCGCGAGCCGGCTTTCGCCGTATTACTGCAATGACCATGCTATCAGCAGAAGCTCTCAAGGAAATCGATCGCGCGATCGCGAAGTATCCGGCCGACCAGAAACAGTCGGCCGTGATGGCGGCACTCGCCGTGGCACAGGGCGAGGTGGGCTGGGTTTCCCCCGAAGTCATGCAGTTCGTCGCCAGCTACCTCGACATGCCGCCCGTGTGGGTGGAAGAGGTGGCCACGTTCTACAACATGTATGACACCAAGCCGGTGGGCAAGTACAAGCTCACCGTCTGCACCAACCTGCCGTGCGCACTGTCCGGCGGCGACCGCGCGGGCGACTACCTAAAGCGCAAGCTCGGCATCGACTACAACGAGACCACCGCCGACGGCTGCTTCACCCTGAAAGAAGGTGAGTGCATGGGTGCCTGCGGCGATGCACCGGTGATGATCGTGAACAACACCCGTATGTGCAGCTTCATGAGCAACGACAAGCTCGACGCGCTGGTCGACGAGTTGAAGACCGAAGCCGCCAAGGGAGCCAAGTAACATGACCTCTCTGCACGACCGTCACATCAAGCCGCTGATCCTGGCCGGCCTGGACGGCAAGAACTGGCACCTCGAAGACTACGTCAAGCGTGGCGGCTACAAGCAGCTGCGCCGGATCCTGACCGAGAAGATTCCGCCCGAGCAGGTGATTGCCGACGTCAAGGCGTCCGGCCTGCGCGGCCGTGGCGGCGCTGGCTTCCCCACGGGCCTGAAGTGGAGCTTCATGCCGCGTACGTTCCCGGGCCAGAAGTACCTGGTCTGCAATACGGACGAGGGCGAGCCGGGCACGTTCAAGGACCGCGACATCATCCGCTACAACCCGCATTCGCTGATCGAAGGCATGGCCATCGGCGCGTATGCGATGGGCATCACCGTGGGTTACAACTACATCCACGGCGAGATCTGGAACGAGTACAAGATCTTCGAGGAAGCCCTCGAGGAAGCGCGTGCGGCCGGGTTCCTCGGCGACAAGATCATGGGCTCGGACTTCAACTTCCAACTCCATGCGCACCATGGCTACGGCGCGTACATCTGCGGCGAGGAAACGGCGCTGCTGGAGTCGCTCGAAGGCAAGAAGGGCCAGCCGCGCTTCAAGCCGCCTTTCCCGGCGAGCTTCGGCCTGTACGGCAAGCCGACCACGATCAACAACACCGAGACGTTTGCCGCGGTGCCCTTCCTGCTGGAAGTGGGCCCGGAAAATTATCTCAAGCTGGGCAAGCCGAACAACGGCGGCACCAAGATCTTCTCGATCTCGGGCGACATCGAGCGTCCGGGCAACTACGAGATCCCGCTGGGCACGCCGTTCTCGACGCTGCTCGAGCTGGCCGGCGGCATGCGCGGTGGCAAGCGCATCAAGGCGGTGATTCCGGGTGGCTCGTCTGCCCCGGTGGTGCCGGGCGACCTGATGATGGCGTCGGACATGGACTACGACTCGATCGCCAAGGCCGGCTCGATGCTGGGCTCGGGCGCCGTGATCGTCATGGACGAGACCCGCTGCATGGTGCGCTCGCTGCTGCGTCTGTCGTATTTCTATTTTGAAGAATCGTGCGGCCAGTGCACGCCGTGCCGCGAAGGCACCGGCTGGCTCTATCGCATGGTCAATCGCATTGAACACGGAGAAGGGCGCCAGGAAGACCTGGACCTGCTCAACAACGTCGCGGAAAACATCATGGGGCGCACGATCTGCGCGCTCGGCGATGCTGCGGCGATGCCGGTACGCGGCATGCTCAAGCACTACTGGAAAGAGTTCGAGTATCACGTCGAACACAAGCAGTGCATGGTCCCGGCCCATTCTTAAGCGTGGCAGAACATGGTTGAACTCGAGATCGACGGCAAGAAGGTAGAGGTTGCGGAAGGCAGCCTCGTGATGGAAGCCGCCCGCAAGCTGGGCACCTACATCCCGCATTTCTGCTACCACCGCAAACTCTCCATCGCGGCGAACTGCCGCATGTGCCTGGTGGAGGTGGAGAAGGCGCCCAAGGCGCTGCCCGCCTGCGCCACGCCGGTGACGCCTGGCATGAAGGTCTTCACGAACTCGGAAAAGGCCGTCAAGGCCCAGAAGTCCGTGATGGAATTCCTGCTGATCAACCACCCGCTCGACTGCCCGATCTGCGATCAGGGCGGCGAATGCCAGCTCCAGGATCTGGCGGTGGGCTACGGTGCGTCGGAGTCGCGCTACAAGGAAGAGAAGCGCGTGGTGTTCCACAAGAACGTGGGCCCGCTGATCTCCATGGAGGAGATGACCCGCTGCATCCACTGCACCCGTTGCGTGCGCTTCGGCCAGGAAGTGGCCGGCGTGATGGAACTGGGCATGCTGAACCGTGGCGAGCACTCGGAAATCACCACCTTCGTCGGCCAGACCGTGGATTCGGAACTGTCCGGCAACATGATCGACCTGTGCCCGGTTGGCGCGCTGACGAGCAAGCCGTTCCGCTACTCGGCCCGTACGTGGGAACTGGCGCGCCGCAAGTCGGTGTCGCCGCACGACGGCCTGGGCGCGAACCTGGTTATCCAGACCAAGAACCAGCGCGTCATGCGCGTGCTGCCGCTGGAAAACGAAGAGATCAACGAGTGCTGGCTGTCGGACAAGGACCGCTTCGCCTATGAAGGCCTGAACAGCCCGGACCGCCTGGTGCGTCCGCTGCTGAAGCAGGGCGGCGAATGGATGGAAACCGACTGGCAGACCGCGCTGGAATACGTCGCCAACGGCCTCGCCAGTATCAAGCGCGACCATGGCGCCGACCAGATCGCCGCGCTGGCCAGCCCGCACAGCACGCTTGAAGAGCTGTACCTGCTCGGCAAGCTGGTGCGTGGCCTCGGCAGCGACAACATCGACTTCCGCCTGCGCCAGACCGATTTCTCGGCAGCTCTGAAGGGCGCGCCGTGGCTCGGCATGCCGGTGGCCGATGTGACCACGCTGCAACGCGTGCTCGTGATTGGTTCGTCGCTGCGCAAGGATCACCCGCTGCTGGCTTCGCGTCTGCGTCAGGCCGGCAAGAAGGGCGCCCGCGTGACGGTGCTGGGTGCTGGCGGTGAAGACCTGCTGATGCCGGCGACGCGCATCGACGTGGCCCCGTCCGCCTGGACCGCCGCGCTGGCCGGTGTGGCCCGCGCCGTGGCGTCTGCCAAGGGTGTGGCGGCTCCCGCCGGTACCGAGGGTTTCGATGGCGGCGACGCCGCGGCCAAGGTGGCCGAAGCGCTGCTGTCCGGCGAACGCCGTGCGGTGTTCCTCGGCAACGAGGCTGTGCGCCATCCGCAATTCTCGGCGCTGCACGCGCTGGCACAGTGGATCGCCACGGAAACGGGCGCGACGCTGGGCTTCCTGACCGAAGCGGCCAATACGGTCGGCGGCTACATCGCCGGCGCGCTGCCGCAACAAGGCGGCGCCAATGCGCAGGCGATGCTCGACGCGCCGCGCAAGGCCTACATCGTGCTGAACGCCGAACCCGAGTTCGATACCGCCGACGCCCGCAAGGCGCTGGCCGCGCTGAACCAGGCCGGTACGGTCGTGGTGCTGTCGCCGTTCCGCTCGGAAGCGGCCATGCAGTACGCCGACGTGATCCTGCCGGTGACGCCGTTCACGGAAACCGCCGGTACCTTCGTCAATGCAGAAGGCGTGCCGCAGAGCTTTAACGGCGTGGTGCGCGCGCTGGGCGAATCGCGTCCCGCCTGGAAGGTGCTGCGCGTGCTGGGCAACCTGCTGGATGTGCCGGGCTTCGACTTCGACACGGCCGAAGCCGTACGCGAGGAAGTGCTGGCCAAGCCGGTGGCACCGCAACTGAACAACACCACCGATGCCCCGATCCGCGTGACGGCTGCTGCCGCCAACGGTATCGAGCGCATTGCCGATGTGCCGATCTACCACGCCGACCCGATCGTGCGCCGTGCCGACTCGCTGCAGCTGACCGCGGCCGCGCGCCGTGCGATGCAGGTGGCGCTGTCGTCCGACCTGTTCGACAAGCTGGGCGTGCAGGTGGGCGACCCGGTGCGCGTGACGCAGGGCGAGGGTAGCGTGGTGCTGCCGGCCGCGCTGGAAATCACGCTGCCGGCCAACACCGTGCGCGTGCCGGCCGCTACCGTGGCCGCCGCGACGCTGGGTGCGCTGTACGGCAACGTCACCGTCGAGAAAGCCATCGAGCTGCCGGGCCAGCAGGCCAAGGCAACGCCGGCGGCCACCGCATAAGAAGAGCGAGAACGCAACATGATCGATTGGATTACCTCGCAAGGCCAGGCCGTATTCGGTGGCGCGTGGACGCCGCTGTGGATTCTCATCCGCGCGGTGGTCATTGTGGTGCCGCTGCTGCTGTGCGTGGCCTACCTGATTCTCTGGGAGCGCAAGCTGATTGGCTGGATGCACGTGCGGATCGGCCCGAACCGCGTGGGCCCGCTCGGCCTGCTGCAGCCGATTGCCGATGTGCTGAAGCTGCTGCTCAAGGAAGTCATGATGCCGTCGCAGGTCAGCCGGGGCATGTACCTGGTGGCCCCGCTGATGGTGCTGATGCCGGCCGTGGCAATCTGGGCGGTGATCCCGTTCCAGGCCGAGGTGGTGATGGCCGACGTGAACGCCGGCCTGCTCTATGTGATGGCGATCAGCTCGGTGGGCGTCTATGGCGTGATCCTGGCCGGCTGGGCCTCGAACTCGAAGTATGCGTTCATCGGCGGGATGCGCGCCGCTGCGCAGATGGTGTCGTATGAAATCGCCATGGGCTTCGCGCTCGTGACGGTGCTGATGGTGTCGGGCAGCCTGAACCTGTCGGCCATTGTGAACGGCCAGAACACCGGCTACTTCGCCAACATGGGCATCAACGTGCTCTCGTGGAACTGGCTGCCGCTGCTGCCGATGTTCGGCGTCTACTTCATCTCGGGCGTGGCGGAAACGAACCGTCACCCGTTCGACGTGGTGGAAGGCGAGTCGGAAATCGTGGCGGGTCACATGATCGAATACTCGGGCATGGGCTTCGCGCTGTTCTTCCTGGCCGAATACATCAACATGATCGTCATCTCGACGATGACCGCGCTGATGTTCCTCGGTGGCTGGGCGCCCCCGTTCTCGAGCGCGCTGACCAACATGATCCCGGGCTTCTTCTGGCTGCTGATCAAGGTTTTCCTGCTGCTGTCGGTATTTATCTGGATCCGTGCATCGTTCCCGCGCTACCGCTATGACCAGATCATGCGCCTGGGTTGGAAGATCTTCATTCCGCTGACCGTGGGCTGGCTGATCATCGTGGCGATCTGGATCAAGTCGCCGTGGAACATCTGGCACTGATGTGCCCGGCGACGGCGCGCCGCTGCAAGTGGCAGGGCGCGCCGCGCGGAAATAATTAGGAAGCAATCGTCATGCTGCTCGCCATCAAGGACTTCTTCAACAGCCTGCTCCTGAAGGAACTCTTCAAGGGCATGGCGCTGACCGGCCGCTATCTCTTCGCGCGCAAGATCACCGTCCAGTTCCCGGAAGAGAAAACGCCGATGTCGCCGCGTTTCCGCGGCCTGCACGCGCTGCGCCGCTACCCGAACGGGGAAGAGCGCTGCATCGCCTGCAAGCTGTGCGAAGCCGTGTGCCCGGCCGTGGCCATCTCGATCGAGTCGGACCAGCGTACGGACGGCACGCGCCGCACCACGCGCTACGACATCGACCTGACCAAGTGCATTTTCTGCGGTTTCTGCGAGGAAGCCTGCCCGGTCGACGCGATCGTCGAGACGCACATTCTCGAGTATCACGGCGAGAAGCGCGGCGACCTGTACTTCACCAAGGACATGCTGCTGGCCGTGGGCGACCGCTACGAACCGCAGATCGCGGCGAACAAGGCTGCGGACGCCAAGTACCGCTAAGCAGGCCAGCATCGCTGAACAGGGCGGGTGCCGGAAGCGGCGCCTGGACCTGAAGTGAATTTGAATTTGAATCGGCCCTGAACAGGGGCCACCAGAAGGATGCCGCGCATGGCGCGGACCACCCAGGGGGTGGTTCGTGCCGCGCGGCCCAAAGAGGATCCGATAGGGACCATGGAACTCACGACCGCCATCTTCTACGTCTTTGCGCTGGTGCTGGTGCTCTCCGCACTGAAAGTCATCACGGCAAAGAACCCGGTGCATTCCGCACTGTTCCTCGTCCTGGCGTTCTTCACCGCCGCGGCGATCTGGATGATCCTGAAGGCGGAGTTCCTCGCCATCCTGCTCGTGCTCGTCTACGTGGGCGCCGTGATGGTGCTGTTCCTGTTCGTGGTGATGATGATCGATATCGATATCGAGCACCTGCGCCGCGACTTCTGGACCTACGTGCCGCTGGCTTCGGTGGTGGGCGCGCTGATCATCGCCGAAATGGCGATCGTGCTGGTGCGCAACTTCATCGGCACCACGGCCGCTGTGCTGCCGCCCGGCTCGCAGGACCCCAACTACTCGAACACCGGCGCGCTCGGCAAGCTGATCTACACGGACTACATCTTCGCGTTCGAAGTGGCCGGCATCATCCTGCTCGTGGCCATCGTCGCCGCCGTGGCACTGACGCTGCGCCGCCGCAAGGACGTCAAGGCACAGGATGTGTCGAACCAGCTGCGTACCCGCCGCGATGACCGCGTGCGCCTGGTGAACATGCCGGCCGAGGGCCGGGCCGGAGCGGATGCGAACGCAGCCGCCAATAAGAACTAAGCCCGGAGAATAACGCTGTGCTCTCTCTCGCCCACTTCCTCGTGCTCGGTGCGATCCTGTTCGCAATCAGCATCGTTGGCATTTTCCTGAACCGCAAGAACGTGATCGTGCTGCTGATGGCGCTCGAGCTGATGCTGCTTGCGGTCAATATGAACTTCGTCGCCTTCTCGCACTATATGGGCGACCTGGCCGGACAGGTTTTCGTTTTCTTCATCCTCACGGTGGCCGCTGCCGAGTCGGCAATCGGTCTGGCAATCCTGGTCGTGCTGTTCCGTAACCTGGACACGATCAACGTGGATGACATGGATACGCTCAAGGGCTGATCCATGACCTCCATGACCCAAGACTGCTCTCCGACCGCACACCAATAAGCGTCCTATGGCAACCACGCTCAACCCCAACCTGCTGCTGGCGATTCCGCTGGCGCCGCTCGCCGGCGCCGCGATAGCCGGCCTGTTCGGCACCAAGTTCTTCGGCACGTTCTCCTCGGACACGCGCGGCGGCCGCATCGTGGCCCACACCGCCACGATCCTCGGTGTCGCCATCGCCTTCGTCCTCTCGCTGCTGGTGCTGCGTGACGTGATGGACGGCGCCGGCTACAACGGCACCGTGTACGAATGGATGGCCATCGGCAGCCTGAAGATGGAAGTCGGCTTCCTGGTGGATTCGCTGACCGCGATGATGATGGTGGTCGTGACCTTCGTGTCGCTGATGGTGCACATCTACACCGTCGGCTACATGCAGGGCGACGCCGGCTACAACCGCTTCTTCGCCTACATCTCGCTGTTCACCTTCTCGATGCTGATGCTGGTGATGAGCAACAACTTCCTGCAGCTGTTCTTCGGCTGGGAAGCGGTGGGCCTCGTCTCGTACCTGCTGATCGGCTTCTGGTACACGCGTCCGACGGCGATCTTCGCCAACATGAAGGCGTTCCTGGTCAACCGCGTGGGCGACTTCGGCTTCATCCTCGGCATCGGCCTGCTGCTGGCCTACAGCGGCAGCATGGACTACAGCGCCGTGTTCGCCAAGCGCGAGGCACTGGCCGCCGTGACCTTCCCGGGCACCGACTGGATGATGCTGACCGTGGCCTGCATCTGCCTGTTCATCGGCGCGATGGGCAAGTCGGCACAGTTCCCGCTGCACGTGTGGCTGCCTGACTCGATGGAAGGCCCGACCCCGATCTCGGCACTGATTCACGCGGCAACCATGGTGACCGCCGGCATCTTCATGGTGGCGCGCATGTCGCCGCTGTTCGAACTGTCGGACACCGCGCTGTCCTTCGTGCTGGTGATCGGCGCGATCACCGCGCTGTTCATGGGCTTCCTGGGCATCATCCAGAACGACATCAAGCGTGTGGTGGCGTACTCCACGCTGTCGCAGCTGGGCTACATGACCGTGGCGCTGGGTGCTTCGGCCTACTCGGTGGCGGTGTTCCACCTGATGACGCACGCGTTCTTCAAGGCACTGCTGTTCCTTGGCGCCGGTTCGGTCATCATCGGCATGCACCATGACCAGGACATCCGCAACATGGGCGGCCTGCGCAAGTACATGCCGATCACCTGGATCACGTCGCTGGTGGGCTCGCTGGCCCTGATCGGCACGCCGTTCTTCGCGGGCTTCTATTCCAAGGACTCGATCATCGAGGCCGTGGCCGAGTCGCATATCGCCGGTTCGGGCTTTGCGTACTTCGCCGTGCTGGCCGGTGTGTTCGTGACCGCGTTCTACTCGTTCCGCATGTACTTCCTGGTGTTCCACGGGGAAGAGCGTTTCGGCAAGCCGCACGCCCACCATGACCACCACGAGGAAGACGAGGAGTCGCACGGCGACGACCATCATCATGGTCTGGCCCCGGGCGAGAAGCCGCACGAGTCGCCGTGGGTGGTGACGCTGCCGCTGGTGCTGCTGGCCATTCCGTCGGTCATCATCGGCGCCATCGCCATCGAGCCGATGCTGTTCGGCGAGTTTTTCAAGCACGGCGTTGCGTTCAAGGACGTGATCTTCGTGGGCGAGAACCACCATGCGATGGAAGAGTTGCGTGAAGCGTTCCACGGCTGGGTGCCGATGGCGATTCATTCGCTGACGACCCCGGTGCTGTGGCTGGCCATTGCCGGTGTGGTGCTGTCGTGGTTCTTCTACATGAAGCGCCCGGACATCCCGGCCGCGATCCAGCAACGCTTCTCGGGCCTCTACAAGCTGCTCGACAACAAGTACTACATGGACGCGTTCAACCAGGCAGTGTTCGCACGCGGTGCGCGCCTGCTGGGCACCGGCCTGTGGAAGGGCGGCGACCAGGGCCTGATCGATGGCCTGTTCGTCAACGGTTCGGCCCGCGTGGTGGCATCGTTTGCCGCTGCCAGCCGCTACCTGCAGTCCGGCTACATCTACCATTACGCGTTCGCGATGATCCTCGGCATGCTGGTGCTCCTGACG
The DNA here is from genome assembly GCF_052115685.1 of Cupriavidus sp. 2KB_3. Classification (NCBI taxonomy): domain Bacteria; kingdom Pseudomonadati; phylum Pseudomonadota; class Betaproteobacteria; order Burkholderiales; family Burkholderiaceae; genus Cupriavidus; species Cupriavidus sp. 2KB_3. The sequence continues at coordinate 33,122 of NZ_JBFRHD010000021.1, read as the reverse complement.
CTGACGATCACTGGCGTGATAGGCACCAAGTGATAGGCACCAAGTAAGGAAAACAAAGAAATGGTTCTGTCTTTCGCAATCTGGCTGCCTATCTTCTTCGGCTTGCTGGTCCTCGCCTCGGGCTCTGATCGCAGCAAGTGCTACGTGCGCTGGATGTCGCTGTTCGGCGCGCTGGCCAGCTTCGTCGTCACGCTGCCGCTCGTATTCCACTTCGATACCGCCTCGGCGGCCATGCAGTTCGTCGAGAATGCGAGCTGGATCGAGCGCTTCAAGATCAACTACCACCTCGGCGTGGACGGGATCTCGATGTGGTTCGTGGTGCTGACCTCGTTCATCACCGTGATCGTCGTGATCTCGGCCTGGGAAGTGATCACCGAGCGCGTGGCCGAGTACATGGCCGCGTTCCTGATCCTGTCCGGCCTGATGGTTGGCGTGTTCTGTGCGCTCGACGGCATGCTGTTCTACGTGTTCTTCGAGGCCACGCTGATCCCGATGTACATCATCATCGGCGTCTGGGGCGGCCCGAACCGCGTCTACGCGGCCTTCAAGTTCTTCCTCTACACGCTGCTCGGCTCGCTGCTGACGCTGGTTGCACTGCTGTACCTCTACAGCAAGACCGGTACCTTCGACATCCTGTCGTGGCACCAGGCCAAGCTGTCGATGAACGAGCAGATCGCGCTGTTCCTGGCGTTCTTCATGGCCTTCGCGGTCAAGGTGCCGATGTGGCCGGTCCACACCTGGCTGCCGGACGCCCACGTGGAAGCGCCGACCGGCGGTTCCGTGGTGCTGGCCGCGATCATGCTGAAGCTCGGTGCCTACGGCTTCCTGCGGTTCTCGCTGCCGATCGCCCCGGACGCCAGCCACACGCTCGCCCCGTTCATCATCACGATCTCGCTGATCGCGGTGATCTACATTGGCCTCGTGGCGCTGGTGCAGGCTGACATGAAGAAGCTGGTGGCGTACTCGTCGATTGCCCACATGGGTTTCGTGACGCTGGGCTTCTTCATCTTCAACGACATCGGCGTGGAAGGCGGCATCATCCAGATGATCTCGCACGGCTTCATCTCGGGCGCGATGTTCCTGTGCATCGGCGTGCTCTACGACCGCGTGCACTCGCGCCAGATCGCCGACTACGGCGGCGTGGTAAATACCATGCCGAAGTTCGCGGCGCTGTCGGTGTTCTTCGCGATGGCCAACTGCGGCCTGCCGGCCACCTCGGGCTTCGTGGGCGAGTTCATGGTCATCCTGGGTGCCGTGAAGTACAACTTCTGGATCGGCCTGCTGGCCGCCACGGCCCTGATCCTTGGGGCGGCATACTCGCTGTGGATGGTCAAGCGCGTGATCTTTGGCGACATCGTGCACCAGCACGTGCGCGAACTGATCGACCTGAATAAGCGCGAGTTCTTCATGCTGGGCCTGCTGGCCATCATGACGCTGTACATGGGCCTGTACCCGAAACCCTTTACCGATGTGATGCACGCGTCGGTCGCGAACCTGCTGTCCCACGTGGCGCAGTCCAAGCTGTAACAGCGGGGGAGAGAAATCAACATGCAACCGTCTTCTAGCCTGGCTCCGGTGGCGCCAATCATCTTCCTGGCGATTGCCGTCGCGGCAATCAACTGGATCGACCTTGCCCGCGGCAAGGGCAGCAAGAGCGTGGCGTACCCGCTGTCGCTGCTGACCACGCTGGTCCTCACCGTCTGGTTCGGCATGAACGCCGCCGCCGGCGAAACGCACTACGCGTTTGCCAACCTGGTCGTGATCGACCCGATGGCCAACGTGCTGTCGGCGTTCTGCGCGGCCGGCATGTTCCTGACGCTGGTCTATACGCGCAGCTACCTCGGCGAGCGCGACATGTTCGCGGGCGAGTTCTACATGCTCGCGCTGTTCACGCTGGGCGGCCAGATCGTCATGATCACCGGCAACAACTTCCTGACCCTGTACCTGGGCCTGGAACTGCTGTCGCTGTCGTCCTATGCGCTGGTGGCCCTGCGCCGCGAGTCGCGCGTGACGTCGGAATCGGCGATGAAGTACTTCGTGCTGGGCGCGCTGGCTTCGGGCTTCCTGCTCTACGGCGTGTCGATGATGTACGGTGCCACCGGTTCGCTGAACCTGGGCGAAGTGTTCCGTGCCGTGGAATCGGGTCGCATCAATACGACGATGCTGGCCTTCGGCGTGGTGTTCATTGTTGCCGGCCTGTCGTTCAAGCTCGGCGCCGCCCCGTTCCACATGTGGATTCCGGACATCTATCAGGGTTCGCCGACTGCCGTGACGCTGCTGATCGCGGCCGGCCCGAAGGTCGCGGCCTTCGCGCTGTTCATGCGCGTGCTGGTGGAAGGCCTGCTGCCGCTGGCCAACGACTGGCAGATGATGCTGGTCGTGCTGTCGGTGCTGTCGCTGGCGATCGGTAACCTGACCGCCATCGTGCAGACCAACCTGAAGCGGATGCTGGCGTACTCGACCATCTCGCACATGGGTTTCGTCCTGCTGGGCCTGCTGTCCGGCGTGGTGGCGAACAAGACGGATGGCGCCGCCGATGCGTACAGCGCGTCGATGTTCTACTCGGTGACGTACATGCTGACCACGCTCGGCACGTTCGGCCTGATCCTGGTCCGCACCCGCAAGGGCTTCGAAGCCGAGACGCTCGATGACCTGAAGGGCATGTCGCGCCGTCATCCGTGGTTTGCGCTGCTGATGCTGGTGATGATGTTCTCGATGAGCGGCATTCCGCCGACCGTGGGCTTCTACGCCAAGCTGGCCGTGCTGGAGGCGGTGGTCTCGGCAGGCATGAGCTGGCTGGCGATCGTCGCGGTGCTGTTCTCGCTGATCGGCGCGTTCTACTACCTGCGCGTGATCAAGCTGATGTACTTCGATGCGCCGGTGGGTGAAGAACCGCTGGAAGCGTCGGTTGGCCTGCGCTCGGTGCTGAGCCTGAATGGCCTGGCCATCATCCTGCTGGGTCTCTTCCCGGCGGCGCTGATGAACCTGTGCTACCAGGCGATCCGCGCCACGCTGGCGTCCTGATTGTCGGACGATAGAAAAGGCACCGGATCATGAGTTCCTCGGCGGGCGGTTGGTTTGTCATCTTGCTGGCACTGGTGTGTGCCAACCTGCCGTTCGTCAACCAGCGCCTGTTCGCGGCGGTGGGCCTCCGCTGGAAGGATGCCCGCAAGCCGCTGTGGGTGCGGGTGGCGGAACTGATCGTGTGGTACGCGGTGGCCGGTGCCGCCGGTTTCGCGGTGGAGGCCGGCCTCGGCAACACCTTCCCGCAGGGCTGGCAGTTCTACGCCATCACGGCTTGCATGATGCTGGTGTTTGCCTTCCCCGGCTTCACCTGGCAATACCTGGTCAAACATCGCACGGCCTGACGGCTTGCCTGCGCCCCGGCCGTGCTTTCCTCACCGGAGCGTTCATGACGGACAAGACCCACATGGCCCCCCCGGCGCCCGCAAGCGGTGCCGACGAGCATCTCAGCGAAACCTGCGTGGCGTCCGCCACCCTCCATCGCGGTAAATTTCTCACGCTCAAGCAAGACATCGTCAGGCTGCCGGACGGCAAGCAGGCCGGGCGGGAGTACGTGCTGCATCCGGGTGCGGTCATGATGATCCCACTGTTCGACGATGGCACCGTGCTGATGGAACGCCAGTTCCGCTATCCGGTGGGCGAGGTCATGCTGGAGTTTCCGGCTGGCAAGCTCGATCCGGAGGAGGGCGCGCTGCGTTGCGGCCAGCGCGAACTGCGCGAGGAGACCGGCTATACGGCCCAGCGCTGGGACTATCTGACCCGGATCCACCCGGTCATCTCCTACTCCACCGAATTCATCGACCTGTTCCTGGCACGCGACCTGACGGCAGGCGAATCGCAGCTCGATGACGGCGAATTCCTCGAGACGTTCATTACGCCGGCGGGGCAGGTCATCGACTGGGTCCGGCAGGGCCGGATCACCGACGTGAAGACCATCATCGGTGCGTTCTGGGTCGAAAAAATCCTCTCGGGGACGTGGCAGCCGGGCGAGCAAGCCGAGCCGCCGTTCCCGCTCAGCCGCGTCGGCTGAATTCGCACATTACTGTTAAGCTTGCGACGGCCGCGAGCCGGGTATCCCGGGGTTTTCCCTTGGTTTTCCTGGTCCTGCGGGCCCGCCTTGGTTGTTTGTGTTTCCAACGCATCCCGCTAGGCGAAACGGTCACAGAAAAAATTAGCACGACCGTTCACAAAATTTCGATTCACGGCTAATATTTGCCCGACGGGCTGGAAAGATCATGAAGGTGCTCGACCTGCGCTGTGCGCAAGACCATCGTTTCGAGGGCTGGTTCGCCTCGGAGGAAGATGCGCAATCGCAGTTCTCGCGCGACCTCGTCCAATGCCCGGTCTGTGGCGACCACGCGATCAGTCGTCTGCCGAGCGCGCCGCGCCTGAATCTATCGGGCGCTACCGCCAGGCAGGAGACCCCCCAGCCGGCCAATGCGCCGGGCGCGGTGAACGCCGAAGTCCAGCAAGCGTTGCAGGCGCTGCAGGCGCGCTACCTGTCGGCAGTACGGCAGGTGCTGGCACAGACCGAGGACGTGGGCGACCGCTTTGCCGAGGAGGCGCGGCGCATGCACTACGAAGAGGCACCGGAACGCGGTATTCGCGGTTCGGCCTCGGCGGAGGACGTGCAGGCGCTGGCCGAGGAGGGCATCGAGACCTTTCCGCTCATCGTGCCGGACGCACTGAAGCAGACGGCCCACTGAACAAGCATCCTGTGCCCGGTTTTCCCGCGCAGCGATGCGCAGGTAAAACAACTCGCCGCGCGCTCAACTAGGGAGCCGGCACCACTGGAGACGGGCATGGATCTCAACTACTCGGCGGCCGACAACGCCTTCCGGCAGGAAGTGCGTAGCTGGCTCGAAGCCAACCTGCCGGCGCAAATCCGCGAAAAGGTTCTCAATCATCGCCGCCCCAACCGCGATGACTTCAAGACGTGGCACAAGCTGCTGGCCGGCAAGGGCTGGTCGGCCCCGCACTGGCCGGTGGAGTTCGGCGGCACGGGCTGGAACGCCACGCAGCGCCATATCTGGGACGAGGAAAATGCCCGTGTCGGCGCACCTGGCGTGCTGCCGTTCGGTGTGGCGATGGTCGCGCCCGTGATCATGAAGTACGGCAATGCCGAGCAGAAGTCCTACTACCTGCCGCGTATCCTCGATTGCACCGACTGGTGGTGCCAGGGCTACTCCGAGCCGGGTTCGGGTTCGGACCTCGCCTCGCTGAAGACGCGCGCCGAACTGACGTCGGACGGCAAGCACTACATCGTCAACGGCCAGAAGACCTGGACCACGCTCGGCCAGCACGCCGACATGATCTTCTGCCTGGTCCGCACGGATCCCGAAGCCAAGAAACAGGAAGGCATTTCGTTCCTGCTGATCGACATGAAGACGCCCGGTATCACCGTGTGCCCGATCATCATGCTCGACGAAGAGCACGAGGTGAACGAGGTCTTCTTCGACAACGTGAAGGTGCCCGTCGAGAACCGCGTGGGCGAGGAAAACCGTGGCTGGACCTACGCCAAGTACCTGCTCGGCCATGAGCGCACCGGCATTGCCCGCGTGGGCAACTCCAAGCGCGAGCTGGGCTTCCTGAAGCGCGTGGCGCGCCAGCAGCAGAAGAACGGCAAGCCGCTGCTGGAAGATCCGGTGTTTGGCGCCAAGGTGGCCGCGCTCGAGATCGAACTGATGGCGCTGGAGCTGACCGTGCTGCGCGTGGTGTCCAGCGAGGCCGCCGGCAAGGGTCCCGGCCCGGAGGCATCGATGCTCAAGATCAAGGGCACCGAGATTCAGCAGATGTTGACCGAACTGATGGTGGAAGCCGTCGGTCCGTACGCGCAACCGTTCGACCCGGCCTACCTCGAGTGCGAGCACGCGCATGCGGTGACCGGCTTCGACGACGCCGCGCCGCTGGCCGCGTACTACTTCAACTATCGCAAGACCTCCATCTACGGCGGGTCCAACGAAATTCAGAAGAACATCATCAGCCAGATGATTCTGGGGCTGTGAGGAGACACGCAACATGAACTTCAATCTCAGCGACGAACAGAAGCAACTGGCCGACGCCGTCCGCCGCTTCATCGACAAGAGCTACGACTTCGAGTCGCGCAAGAAGAACATCAAGGCCGAGGCCGGCTACGGCGAGGGCGCCTGGGGCGCACTGGTCGAACTGGGCCTGACCGCGCTGCCGGTACCGGAAGCGCAGGGCGGCTTCTCGGGCACGGCCGTCGACATGATGGTGGTGCAGCAGGAGCTGGGCCGTGGCCTGGTGGTGGAGCCGTACTTCGCCACGGTGGTCGCCGCGCATGCGCTGAAGCTGGCCGGCGGCCAGGACGCCCTGCTCGAGCAGGTGGCCGGTGGCGAGGTCAAGCTGGCCACGGCGTTCAACGAGCCGCAGTCGCGCTACGCGCTGAATGATGTGCGCGTGACGGCCAAGGGTGGCAAGCTCAACGGCCGCAAGGTGGTGGTGATTCACGGTGCACAGGCCGACAAGCTCGTGGTGTCCGCCCGCACCAGCGGCGCCGATGCCGACACGAACGGCATCTCGCTGTTCCTGGTCGATACGAACGGCGCCGGCGTGAGCGTGACCGACTACCGCACCATCGACAATCTGCGCGCTGCTGACGTGACCCTCCAGGACGCCCCGGCCACGCTGCTGGGCGCCGAGGGGCAGGGCTGGGACGTGCTCGAGGCCACGGCCGACTACGGCGCGGTGCTGCTGTGCGCCGAAGCCGTGGGCGTGATCGACACGCTGAACGCCGCCACGCTCGAGTACGCCAAGACGCGCCAGCAGTTTGGCATGCCCATCGCCCGCTTCCAGGCGCTCCAGCACCGCATGGTCGAGATGTTCATCCATGCCGAGCAGGCCCGCTCGATCACGCTGCTGGCTGCGGCCCGCTTCGAGGAGTCGAACCCCGAGGAGCGCCGCCGCTACGTGTCCGCCGCCAAGGCGCGCGTGGGGCAGGCCGCCCGCACAGTTGGCCAGGAGGCGGTGCAGATCCACGGCGGCATGGGCGTGACGGACGAACTGCCGGCCGCGCACATGTTCAAGCGCCTGACGCTGATCAACACCACGTTTGGCGATGTGGACCACCACCTGGGCCGCTTCGCCAGCCAGCCGGGCTTCCAGGCAGCCGCCTGAGCCCTACGTTGTACAGAAACCGCGCCTGTTGTCCCCTGCGCGGTTTTTTGCTTCTGGTTACGCCATCTACGGAGCGAACATGTCAAAGATGTATTTCGAGGATTACCAGGTCGGCAGCGAGCACCCGCTGGGCAGCTACACGGTCACCGAGGCGGAGATCGTGGCGTTTGCGAGCCAGTACGACCCGCAGCCGTTCCATATCGACAAGGACGCCGCCGCCAAGAGCATCTACGGCGGGCTGATCTCGAGTGGGTGGATGACCTGCGCGATCATGATGAAGCTGCTGGTGAAGTCCATGGGCGACCGGAGCAGCAGCATGGGCTCGCCGGGCGTGGACGAGATCCGCTGGATCAAGCCGGTCTATGCGGGCGACACGCTGACGGCCGTGCTGAAGGTGCTGGAGACGCGCCCGTCCTCGTCCAAGCCGGATCGCGGCGTGGTGCTGACCCAGTGGCAAGCCACCAACCAGCACGGCGAGCTGGTCTGCACGGTCAAGGGCATGGGCATGTACGGCCGGCGGCCGGCATAATACGAACCCCGAATCGAGACGACGCAAAAGAGGAGACACCATGCGCACCATCGCATCGCTGGAAGAGCTGGAAAGCCTGCAAGGCCAGGAAGTTGCCGTCAGTGACTGGACCGAGATCACGCAGCAGCAGGTCAACCTGTTTGCCGAGGCCACGGGCGACCACCAGTGGATCCACATCGACGTGGAGCGCGCCAAGCGCGAGTCCCCGTTCGGCGCCCCGGTGGCCCATGGCTTCCTGACCCTGTCGCTGCTGCCGCAGTTCATGCAGAACGCCATCCACATGGAAGGCGTCAAGATGGGCGTCAACTATGGCCTGAACCGGGTGCGGTTCACCTCGCCGGTGCCGGTGGGCAGCCGCCTGCGCGCCCGCGTGAAGCTGCTCAAGGTGGAGCGGCTCGACCCGATGCCCAACGGCCTGATCGGGGCCCAGTCCACCTGGGAAGTGACGGTGGAGCGGGAGGGCAGCGACCGCCCGGTCTGCGTGGCAGAATCGATCAGCCGACGCTACTCCTGAACGCCAGCCAGTTCCGATCTGAATCGGAAAAATATGAGGGCCGCTAGAACGCGGCCCTTGTCGTTTGTCCAGCGGAACCGTTGAAAAACGATCCATCACGACATGACTGTTCCCTGCGCGCGACACTTTCGGCCGGCCGATGTCATTGTCCGATTTTCCGAACAGTGTTTCCGCACCCCGTGGGTTTACCCCTAATGTTGCGTTGCGGTACAGTCGCGCCCACGATGCTTTATGTTATGCGGTATCCGCTAGAAGACCGTGCCCGCTGCGCTGGCGGGGTGGTCGAAACCGGTGGAAATCGCGTGGGCATCGTGACACAACGCTCGTCCCGGCGGCAGTCTTGAGCCGGGATCGATCGCAGTTCAGGCAGTCGGTTACCTCAGCGCACGCACCGCCCCCTCCGGCATCCCGCGCACGCAGTCGTCAGTTGCTGTCCAGCCGCGTTCATGGCGTTGCCCGGCCGCATGGTCCGCAGGCGCTTGCATCGCCAGTTCCGCAACGCCAGCTTTGGACACGTCCTCCGGTTTTTCCCAGCCCAGCCAGCCAGTTGCCCCGTGCAGCGGATGGCGGTGCCGCGCCTGCATGTCGGGAGCGGCCCAACCAGACCGTCGTGACATGAAAAAACCCATAATGCCGCGCTGGACGCGGTTCCTGCCTAGCCTTGGCTTGCTGTTGCTGGCCGGCTGCAACATGACGCTGCTCGACCCCAAGGGTCAGGTGGGTGTCGACATCAAGGGCATCATCCTGATCGCCACCTGGCTCATGCTGCTGGTGGTGGTGCCGGTGATCGTCCTGACGCTGGTCTTCGCCTGGAAGTACCGCGCCACCAACAAGGCTGCCCGGTACGAGCCGGACTGGTCGCACTCGACCAAGATCGAAGTGGTGGTCTGGCTGATCCCCTGCATCATCATCGCGGTGCTGGGCTACATCACCTGGAAGTCGTCGCACGACCTGGATCCCTACAAGCCGCTGGAATCGAACGTCAAGCCGATCACCGTGGAAGCGGTCGCGCTGAACTGGAAGTGGCTGTTCATCTATCCGGAACTGAAGATCGCCACGGTCAACCAGCTGGCGCTGCCGGTGGGTACCCCGGTGAACTTCAAGATCACCTCGGATTCGATCATGAATTCGTTCTTCATCCCCCAGCTGGGCAGCCAGGTGTACGCCATGGCCGGGATGGAGACCAAGCTGCACCTCATCGCCAACGAAGCCGGCACGTATGACGGCATGTCCGCCAACTATAGCGGCGGCGGCTTCTCGGGCATGAAGTTCAAGGCCGTTGCGATGTCGAACTTCGATTTCGACGCGTGGGTGGCCAAGGTGCGCGCTTCTGAACGCCAGCTCGCCGCTGCGGACTACAAGGTCCTGGCCAAGCCGAGCGAAGCGGAGCCGGTTGCCCTCTACGGCAAGGTCGAAGACGGCCTGTACACCGGCATCCTGCATCAGTACATGGGCGCCGACGGCCGCGCCATGGCCCGCGAGGGCTTCGATGGCGGCCCGGTCTGCACGTCGCGTAACACGCTCGGCGAAGAGCGGGTGTCCATGACCACGCCGGCCAAGCCGGCGCTGGGCGCGCAATCCTAGGAGCAATGATGTTTGGCAAATTGACTTTGTCGGCGATTCCGTTTCATGAGCCGATCATCATGATCACACTGAGCTGCGTGGCCCTGGGTGGGCTGGCGCTGCTCGGTGGGATTACGTACTTCAAGAAGTGGAACTACCTGTGGAGCGAGTGGATTACGTCCGTCGACCACAAGAAGATTGGCGTGATGTATTCGCTGGTGGCGCTGATCATGCTGCTGCGCGGCTTTGCCGACGCGGTCATGATGCGTACCCAGCTGGCGCTGGCCACCAATGGCAACCCCGGCATCCTGCCCCCTGAGCACTACGACCAGATCTTCACCGCCCACGGCGTGATCATGATCTTCTTCGTGGCCATGCCGCTGATGACGGGCCTGATGAACCTCGTGGTGCCGCTGCAGATCGGCGCGCGCGACGTGGCGTTCCCGTTCCTGAATACGCTGAGCTTCTGGCTGTTCGTGGCCGGCGCGATGCTGGTCAACGTCTCGCTGGGCGTTGGTGAGTTCGCGCGTACCGGCTGGCTGGCCTATCCGCCGCTGTCGGGCATCGACTACAGCCCTGGGGTGGGGGTGGATTACTACCTCTGGTCCTTGCAGATATCAGGGCTGGGCACGCTGCTGACCGGCGTGAACTTCCTCGTGACCATCCTCAAGATGCGCGCCCCGGGCATGACCCTGATGCGCATGCCGGTGTTCACCTGGACCGTCCTGTGCACCAACGTGCTGATCGTGGCCGCCTTCCCGGTGCTGACGGTGTCGCTGGCGCTGCTGGGCCTGGACCGTTACTTCGGCATGCACTTCTTCACGAACGACGGTGGCGGCAACGCCATGATGTACGTGAACCTGATCTGGATCTGGGGCCACCCCGAGGTGTACATCCTGATCCTGCCGGCGTTCGGTATCTTCTCGGAAATCATCTCGACGTTCTCGGGCAAGAAGCTGTTCGGCTACAAGGGCATGGTCTACGCTACGGCCGCGATCATGGTGCTGTCGTTCCTGGTCTGGCTGCACCACTTCTTCACGATGGGCTCCGGCGCCAACGTGAATGCCTTCTTCGGCATCACCACAATGATCATCTCCATCCCCACCGGGGTGAAGATCTTCAACTGGCTGTTCACGATGTACCGTGGCCGCGTGCAGTTCACGTCGCCGGTGCTGTGGACGCTGGGCTTCATGATTACCTTCGTGATCGGCGGCATGACCGGCGTGCTGATGGCCGTGCCGGCAGCCGACTTCGTGCTGCATAACAGCCTGTTCCTGATTGCCCACTTCCACAACGTGATCATCGGTGGCGTGCTGTTCGGCTACCTGGCCGGCGTGACCTACTGGTGGCCGAAGGCGTTCGGCTTCAAGCTGGACGAGCGTCTGGGCAAGTGCGCGTTCTGGTGCTGGCTGGTTGGCTTCTACTTCGCGTTCATGCCGTTGTACGTGCTGGGCCTGATGGGCATGACCCGCCGCCTGAACCATACCGACAACCCGGCCTGGACCCCGTTCCTGTACGCGGCCGTGATCGGCGTGGTGTTCATCGCCATGGGTATTGGCTTCCAGGTGCTGCAGATCGTCGTGTCGATCCGCAACCGCAAGGCACTGGCCGACGTCACGGGCGATCCGTGGGGTGGCCGTACGCTGGAGTGGGCCACGTCGTCGCCGCCCGCGTTCTACAACTTCGCGCACACCCCGGTGGTGCGTGACCTGGACGCGTTTGCCGACATGAAGGCCCGTGGCGAGACCATCCGCACGGACGGCTACGAGCAGATCCACATGCCGAAGAACACTGCTGCGGGCTTCTACATGGGCGCCTTCAGCCTCGCGCTGGGCTTCGCGCTGACCTGGCATATCTGGTGGCTCGCCGCCGTGGGCCTGGTTGGCATGGTGGTGGCGTTTATCCGCCGCGCCAACGACGACCATATCGATTACTACGTGCCGGCCAAGCAGGTCGAGCAGATCGAAACGCTGCACCAGCAGCGCATCGCTACGCAGGGCTGATCATCATGTCGACTGAAGTTCTAGACCGTTTTGGGGCGCAAGCCCCCGCCCACGGCCACGCGCACGATGCCGCGCATGACCACGACCACGCCCATCACGACACCAGCGAGAACACCATCTTCGGTTTCTGGCTGTACCTGATGAGCGACTGCATCTTGTTCGCGTGCCTGTTCGCCGCCTACGCCGTGCTGCGCGGCGAAGTGGCGGGCGGCCCGTCGGGCAAGGAGCTGTTCGAGCTCAACTTCGTGCTGGTCGAGACGTTCATCCTGCTGTTCTCGTCGATCACGTACGGCTTCGCCATGATCTCGCTGCAGAACCGCAGCAAGGGTCGCGTGCTGTTCTGGCTCGGCGTGACGTTCCTGCTGGGTGCCGCGTTCATGTCGATGGAAATCTATGAGTTCCATCACCTGATCCACGAAGGCGCCGGCCCCGGCCGCAGCGCGTTCCTGTCGTCGTTCTTCACGCTCGTGGGTACCCACGGGCTGCACGTGGCCAGCGGCATGGTCTGGATGCTCGTGCTGATGTGGCAGCTGAACAAGAAGGGCATGACCGCGACGATGGAAAAGCGCCTGAACTGCCTGAGCCTGTTCTGGCACTTCTTGGACATCGTCTGGATCGGCGTCTTCACCGTGGTCTACCTGATGGGAGCACTGTAATGGCACAACAACATGCAACGGCTGCCCACGGCGAGTCGCACGGCCACAGCAGCGTCAAGTCGTATGTGATCGGCTTCGTGCTGGCCGTGATCCTGACGGTGATCCCGTTCAAGATCGTGATGGACGGCACCATGGACCGCGGCACGATCCTCTGGATCATCCTCGGCATGGCCGTGGTCCAGATCGTGGTCCACCTGAAGTACTTCCTCCATATGGATGGCTCCAAGGGTCAGCGCTGGAACGTCATGGCGTTCCTGTTCACGCTGCTGATCCTGTTCATCGTGCTGGCCGGTTCGCTCTGGATCATGCACAACATGAATGCCAACATGATGCCGATGATGAAGTAAGCATCGTCAGGCATGCTGCGAAGACGGGGCCCTCGGGCCCCGTTTTTTATTGCCGACGGTGCGCGATGCACTGTCGCCGGCCCGCATCCTGCACTGATTTGCGGCCATGCACGATGCCGGTGCGGCGCCGGGCGCGGCCCCCGCGGCCCGGTTGGCACCGCAATGGTGCGCCGGCATCACCCGCCGTGACGTTTCCTCCCACCTTTGATCGTTCCCGGCCCGGCCGTCCATGGCACGCTAGTTGCAGAAGGATCACCCGGGGTGCGTAGAGTCCCTGACCACATACGACAAACTGGGAGCTGCAATGAAACGACGTGACATGCTGAAGCTGTCGGCGGTAGCCGCCGCGGCGATGATCGGTACCAGCCCGCTGCTGGCGCAGTCGAAGGATCCGATCAAGGTCGGCATCCTGCATTCGCTGTCGGGCACGATGGCCATCTCCGAGACCTCGCTCAAGGACGTGGCGCTGATGACCATCGACGAGATCAACAAGAGCGGCGGCGTGCTGGGCCGCAAGCTCGAGCCGGTGGTGGTGGACCCCGCCTCCAACTGGCCGCTGTTCGCCGAAAAGGCGCGCCAGCTGATCACGCAGGACAAGGTCGCCGTCACGTTTGGCTGCTGGACCTCGGTATCGCGCAAGTCCGTGCTCCCGGTATACGAGGAACTGAACTCGCTGCTGTTCTACCCGGTGCAGTACGAGGGCGAGGAAATGTCGAAGAACGTGTTCTACACCGGCGCCGCGCCTAACCAGCAGGCCATCCCGGCTGTGGAATACCTGATGAGCAAGGAAGGCGGCGGCGCCAAGCGCTTCTTCCTGCTCGGCACCGACTACGTGTACCCGCGCACGACCAACAAGATCCTGCGCGCGTTCCTGAAGAGCAAGGGCGTGGCCGACAAGGACATCGAGGAGGTCTACACCCCGTTCGGCCACAGCGACTACCAGACCATCGTCGCCAACATCAAGAAGTTCTCGCAAGGCGGCAAGACGGCTGTGATCTCGACGATCAACGGCGATTCCAACGTGCCGTTCTACAAGGAACTGGGCAACGCCGGCCTGAAGGCCAAGGACGTGCCGGTGGTGGCATTCTCCGTGGGCGAGGAAGAGCTGCGCGGCATCGACACCAAGCCGCTGGTTGGTCACCTGGCCGCCTGGAACTACTTCATGTCGGTGAAGAACCCGGAGAACGACGCGTTCAAGAAGCAATGGGCGGCATGGGTCAAGGCCAACAATCTGCCCGGCGGCGACAAGCGTGTGACCAACGACCCGATGGAAGCCACCTACGTTGGCATCCACATGTGGGCGCAGGCGGTCAAGAAGGCCGGCACCACCGATGCGGACAAGGTGCGCCAGGCCATGTACGGCCAGACCTTCAAGTCGCCGGATGGCTTCACGCTGACCATGGGCGAGAACCATCACCTGTACAAGCCGGTGATGATCGGCGAAGTGAAGGGCGACGGCCAGTTCACGGTGGTGTGGAAGACGCCGAAGCCGGTGCGCGCACAGCCGTGGAGCCCGTTTATCGCGGGTAACGAAGGCAAGCCGGACAAGGTTATCGCCGGCCGCTGATGCCGTAGACATCGCCGGAAGGGGGCTTCGGCGCCCTTCCGGCTCGGCTCCCTTTTCCCGCTTGCGGGGGGAGGGGAGCCCTCCCTCGGTCGTTCCACGCATAAAAGACGCGAACCATCGCGCAATATCAGACGCCAGCCAGCCCTATGCACCGATCTCCATTCCCGTCCGCCTTGCCGTGGCTGCGCGCCATGCTGGCTGCGCTGCTGCTGGCCGCCGCGCCGCTGTGGGCGGCACCGCTCACCCAGGCGGACCTCAAGCCGTTGGTTGAAGACGACTTCGACGCCAAGACGGCTGCGCTCGCCGCGCTGACCCAGGCGCCGCCCGAACAGGCTGGCCCGATCCTGCGTGCACTCCAGGACGACACGCTGCAATATGCGCCATCAGTGGGCATGGTGCGCCAGGACGACGGCAAGACCGTCGATGCCATCACCGGCAAGCCGGTGACCGTGAAGGCCGATGAACTCGAGTCGCTCACGCTGAACAACAGCCTGCGGGCCATCGTCGATAGCGCCGCGAGCAGCCTGCTGCTGCAATCGCCGGACATCGCGGTGCGCACGCAGGCCATCAACACCTTGTCCGATCAACCCGAGAATGCCTCGCGTGAAGCCGTTGAAGCGGCCCGCAAGGCCGAGGCCGACGCCGGCCTGCGCGCCCGGCTCGACGTGATCTGGGCCAGCACCGTGCTGGCGCAAGGCACCGACGCCACGCGCGACGCGCGACTGGAAGCCATCCGTATCCTCGGCCAGGACAGCAACCCGCAGATCCGCCAGAAGCTGATGCCGCTGGTCGAGCGCGACGAAGCCGGCAAATTCAAGGAGCCCGATGCCGATGTGCGCGCCGCCGCCCAGCAGGCCATCGACAAGATGCGCGGCGAGCAGGGCCGCGCCGAGCTGCTCGGCAACCTGTTTGCCGGCCTGAGCCTTGGCAGCGTGCTGCTGCTGGCCGCGCTGGGCCTGGCCATCACCTATGGGTTGATCGGCGTTATCAACATGGCGCACGGGGAGTTCCTGATGATCGGCGCCTACGCCACCTATGTGGTGCAGACGCTGTTCCGCGCCTATGCCCCCAACGCGTTCGACTGGTACCTGCTGGCGGCGCTGCCGGCGTCGTTCCTGGCGGCGGGCGTCGTCGGCTTCGCCATCGAGCGGATCGTGCTGCGCCACCTGTACGGCCGCCCGCTCGAGACGCTGCTGGCCACCTTCGGTATCAGCCTGCTGCTGATGCAGGCCGTGCGCACCATCTTCGGCGCCCAGAACGTGGAAGTGGCCAATCCCAACTGGATGAGCGGCGGCGTGACGGCGATGGCCGGCCTCGTGATTCCGTACAACCGCATCGTCATCATCGCCTTCGCGCTGGCCGTGGTGGCCGTGGCGTGGGCCGTGCTGAACCGCACCCGGCTCGGGCTGTTCGTGCGTGCCACCACGCAGAACCGCACCATGGCGGCCTGCGTGGGCGTGCGTACGTGGAAGGTGGACAGCTACGCCTTCGCCTTCGGTGCCGGCATCGCCGGGCTGGGCGGCTGCGCGCTGTCCCAGATCGGCAACGTGGGCCCGGACCTCGGGCAGGCGTACATCATCGATTCGTTCATGGTGGTGGTGCTCGGCGGCGTGGGCCAGCTGGCCGGCACCATCGTCGGCGCCTTCGGGCTCGGCATCATCAACAAGTTCATCGAGCCGTTCTACGGCGCGGTGCTGGCCAAGATCTTCGTCCTGGTGCTGATCGTGCTGTTCATCCAGAAACGCCCGCAGGGCCTGTTCGCGCTCAAAGGGCGCAGCGCGGAGGCATGAGATGCGTAGCTTTCAATCGAAATCCTCGAACGGGGCGCCGTTCCGCCTCTCGGTTCCGGAGCGCCAGCCGCTCTTCTCGCGCAAGGTGTGGCTGGCGTTGGTCATCCTCACGCTGGTGGTCGCCGTCGGCGTGCCGATCTGCGCGCTGGTGATTCCCGAGGGCCACCCGCTGCACCTGTCGGCCTACGCGCTGACGCTGATCGGCAAGATCATGTGCTTCGCGTTGGCGGCCATCGCGCTGGACCTGGTGTGGGGCTACTGCGGGATCCTGAGCCTCGGCCACGGGCTGTTCTTCGCGCTGGGCGGCTATGCGATGGGCATGTACCTGATGCGCGCGATCGGCCGTGAAGGCGTGTACAAGAGCGACCTGCCCGACTTCATGGTGTTCCTCGACTGGAAGGAACTGCCCTGGTTCTGGCACGGCACCGAACACCTGCCGTACGCGCTGCTGCTGGTGGTGCTGGTGCCGGGCGTGCTGGCGTGGCTGTTCGGCTTTTTCGCGTTCCGCTCGCGCATCAAGGGCGTGTACCTGTCGATCATCACGCAGGCCATGACTTACGCGGCGATGCTGCTGTTCTTCCGCAACGAGACCGGCTTCGGCGGCAACAACGGCTTCACGGACTTCAAGCGCATCGCCGGCTACGCGGTGGCCGCGCCGGAAACCCGGGCCGCGCTGTTCGTGCTGACCTTCCTGGCGCTGCTGGGCGGCTTCGTGGCGTGCCGCTACATCGTCACCTCGAAGCTGGGCCGGGTGGTCACCGCCGTGCGGGATGCCGAGATGCGCGTGATGTTCTCCGGCTACAACCCCCTCGGCTACAAGCTGTTCGTCTGGACCTTCTCGGCCGTGCTGTGCGGGATTGCCGGCGCGCTCTACGTGCCGCAGGTGGGCATCATCAACCCGGGCGAGATGTCGCCGGCCAACTCCATCGAGATGGCGGTCTGGGTGGCCGTGGGCGGCCGCGGCACGCTGATCGGGCCGATCGTCGGCGCCTTCCTGGTCAACGGTGCCAAGACCATGTTCACGGCCTACTTCGCCGAGTACTGGCTGTTCCTGCTTGGCGCGATGTTCGTGCTCGTGACGCTGTACCTGCCCGATGGCGTGGTGGGCCTGTGGCGCCGCCTGCGCGGCAAGCGCACGGCCGCCCAGAAGATCCAGGCGGCCACGGGCGAGGCGGTGAACCCGGCCGCCGTGACCCCGCAACAAGGGAGCGAGGCATGAACGCGGCCACCTCACAACCTGGCGCACAACACAGTGCACAGCGCGGCGCGGATCAGGCGGAGAGCGGCGACGCCACCGGCCTGGGCCGCGTGCTGGAGCCCGGCGTCATCGACACCTCGCACGGTCCCATCCTCTACCTGGAGGACCTGACCGTGCAGTTCGACGGCTTCCGCGCGCTCAACAAGCTGTCGCTGTCGATCGATCACGGCGAGCTGCGCTGCGTGATCGGCCCGAACGGCGCCGGCAAGACCACGATGATGGACGTCATCACCGGCAAGACCGGCCCGCGCAACGCCAACGTCAGCGGACGCGTCTTCCTCGGGCAGTCCATCGACCTGATGCGGATGACGGAGCCGCGCATCGCGCAGGTCGGCATCGGCCGCAAGTTCCAGAAGCCCACGGTGTTCGAGCAGCACGAGGTCTGGGAGAACCTGGAACTGGCGATGAAGGCGGACAAGCGCTGGTGGTCGTCGCTGCGCGCGCGGCTGACCGGCGAGGGCCATCGCCGCATCGAGGAAACGCTGGCGCTGACCGGGCTCGAGGACGAGGCGTATCGCCCGGCCGGCCTGCTGTCCCACGGCCAGAAGCAGCGGCTGGAGATCGGCATGTTGCTGATGCAGCAGCCGCAACTGCTGCTGCTCGATGAACCCGTGGCCGGCATGACCGACGAAGAGACGATGCAACTGGCCGGCCTGCTGAACAGCCTGCGCGGCAGTTGCTCGATGATGGTGGTGGAGCACGACATGGAATTCGTGGCGGCGCTGGCCGGCGAGTCTGGCAAGGTCTCGGTGCTGGCCGAAGGCAGCCTGCTCGCCGAAGGCACGCTAGACGCCGTGAAGCGCGACGAGCGCGTGATCGAATCCTATCTGGGAAGGTAACCATGCTGCAGGTCAATGCACTGAACCAGTTCTACGGCGGCAGCCACATCCTGCGCGACATCTCGTTCGAGGTGCCCCAGGGCAAGCTGACCACGCTGCTCGGCCGCAACGGCGTGGGCAAGAGCACGCTGCTCAGATGCCTGATGGGCGTGGTGCCCACCCGCAGCGGGCAGATCAGCTGGGAGGGCCGCGCCCTTGAAAAGAAGGCCCCGTACGAGCGCGTCTCGGCGGGGCTGGCCTACGTGCCGCAGGGCCGCGAGATCTTCCCGCGCCTGACCGTCGAGGAAAACTTGCTGATCGGCGCCGCCAGCCGCGCGCGCCCAAACGGCGTGCCGGACCGCATCTACCAGCTGTTCCCGGTGCTGCGCACGATGCGCTCGCGCCGCGGCGGCGACCTCTCCGGCGGCCAGCAGCAGCAACTGGCCATCGGCCGGGCGCTGATGAGCGAGCCGCAACTGCTGATCCTCGATGAGCCCACCGAAGGCATCCAGCCGTCCATCATTCAGGACATCGGCCGCGCGCTGCGCCTGCTGGTGGACGAGTTCGGCATGACGGTGCTGCTGGTGGAGCAGTACTACGAGTTCGCCCGTCATCTGGCCGATCACTACGTCGTCATGAGCCGGGGCGAAGTGGTGGCCCGGGGCGAGGGCGCCACGATGGAACAGGATGGTGTGCGGGAGCTGATCGCGGTGTAATCTTCGCCCATGCGTCACCCCGATTTCCCCTCCCAACTCGCCATGCCCGCCGCCTGGCACGCCAGCCTGCGCCTGCGCTTTGCCGCGCGCGCGGGCCGCACCGCCTTGGTCGAGCGCCGCCATCAGGGGCCGCTGCTGGTGCAGAAGCCTTTGTATCCTGAAGGCGGCATCTGCCATGTAGTAGTGCTGCATCCGCCCGCCGGCGTGGCCGGCGGTGACAGGCTCGACATCGACATCGCCGTGGAAGCCGGCGCCCATGCCGTGCTGGCCACGCCGGGCGCCACCAAATGGTACAAGTCGCTCGGCCGCGAGGCCGCCCAGCAGGTGCGCATCGATGTGGCCGATGGCGCCCGGCTGGACTGGCTGCCGCAGGAAAACATCGTGTTCGACGATGCGCGCGCCCGCATTGCCACGGACGTCGTCGTGGCGCCCACCGGCAGCGCCATCGGCTGGGATGCCGTGGTGCTGGGCCGGCAGGCCTCGGGCGAGCGCTGGTCGAGCGGCGCGCTCTGGCTGGATACCCGCGTGGCCGGCACGGACCGCGCGCTGTGGATCGAGCAATCGCAGGTCGATGCCACCTCGCCGCTGCGCCCCGCCGAGGCGGGCATGGACGGCCTGCACATTCTCGGCACGCTTTGGGCCGTGGGGCAGGGCGCCACGCCGGCGCTGGCCGAAACCCTGGCCGAACAATTACCCTACGCGCCGGACCTGCGCGCCGGCGTGACCTGCCTCGCCGGGTCTGCAGGGCAGTCCATGCTGCTCCTGCGCGTGCTGGGGCGTGACATGGAAGCCGTGCGGCGCGTGATGACCGGCGCCTGGTCCATGCTGCGCGCGCCGATCCATGGCGTGGCGGCGCGACCGCTGCGCCTCTGGGCCACCTGACAACAAGACAAGCAAAGAACGAGGAACAGAACGATGGAACTGACGCCGCGCGAGAAGGACAAGCTGCTGATCTTCACCGCCGCCCTGCTGGCCGAGCGCCGCCGCGCACGCGGGCTCAAGCTCAACTACCCCGAGGCCGTGGCCTTGATCACCGCCGCGATCATGGAAGGCGCGCGCGACGGCCGCACCGTGGCCGACCTGATGCACGAGGGCACCACCGTGCTCAGCCGCGAAGACGTCATGGATGGCGTGGCCGAGCTGATCCCCGAGATCCAGGTGGAAGCCACCTTCCCGGACGGCACCAAGCTTGTCACCGTGCACCATCCCATCGTCTGACATCCGATTCCACAACAAGAGAGCAACCATGCACCGATTCCTCCATCGCGCCGCCACGGGCACCGTGCTGACCCTGGCCACCGCGTCCGCCTTCGCCCATCCCGGCCATGACGCCGCCACCGTGGGCGCCAGCCTCTGGGCCGGCGTGCTGCACCCGTTCACCGGCGCGGACCACCTGCTGGCGATGGCCGCCGTGGGCGTGTGGAGCGCGCTCGCCACCAGTTCGCGCGGCGCCTTCGGGCAAGGCGCGCCGGCCAAGGCCGACCTGCTGCGCCTGCCGCTGGCCTTCGTCGCCATGATGCTGGTGGGCGCGGCGCTGGGTCTTGCCGGCGTGACGCTGCCGGCCGTGGAGCCGATGATCGCGGTGTCGCTGCTGGTGATTGGCCTGCTGGTGGCCGTGCGGGCACGCCTGTCGGCCATGGCCGGCATGGCCATCGTCGGCGGCTTCGCGCTGTTCCACGGCTACGCGCACGGCGCCGAGCTGCCGGCCACGGCCGGGGCCATGCCGGCAGTGCTGGCCTACGTGTGCGGCTTCGCGGTGGCGACGATGGTGCTGCACGGCCTGGGCATCGGCGCGGGCCTGTTCCTGCGTCGCCATGCGGGCTGGATCGCCCGCGTGGCCGGGGCTGGCGTGGCGCTGTACGGCGCCGGCCTGCTGGTCGCCTGAGCGGCGGACGTGACCCTCAAGGAGCCTTGCGATGATTCCCGGTGAACTGATGCCGCTCGACGGCGAAATCGAACTGAACGCGGGCCGCGCCACGGTGAACGTCACGGTGGCCAACACCGGCGACCGCCCCGTGCAGGTGGGTTCGCACTTCCACTTCTACGAAACCAATGCCGCGCTCGACTTCGACCGCGAGGCCGCGCGCGGCTTCCGGCTGGATATCGCCGCCGGCACGGCGGTGCGCTTCGAGCCCGGCCAGTCGCGCACGGTGCAACTGGTGGCGCTGGACGGCGACCGCATCGTCTACGGCTTCAACGGCAAGATCATGGGAGCGCTGTGATGAGCGTGAAAATCTCCAGGCAGGCCTATGCCGAGATGTTCGGCCCCACCACCGGCGACCGCCTGCGGCTGGCCGACACCGGGCTGGTGATCGAGGTCGAACGTGACTATACGATCTACGGCGAGGAAGTGAAGTTCGGCGGCGGCAAGGTGATCCGTGACGGCATGGGCCAGAGCCAGCGCATGGCCAAGGACTGCGTCGACACCGTCATCACCAACGCGCTGATCGTGGACCACTGGGGCATCGTCAAGGCCGACATCGGCCTCAAACACGGCCGCATCGCGTCGATCGGCAAGGCCGGCAATCCGGACATCCAGCCCGGCGTGACCATCGTCGTGGGGCCCGGCACAGAGGTCATCGCGGGCGAGGGCATGATCGTCACCGCCGGCGGTATCGACAGCCACATCCACTTCATCTGCCCGCAGCAGATCGAGGAAGCGCTGATGAGCGGCGTGACGACGATGATCGGCGGCGGCACCGGCCCGGCCACGGGCACTTTCGCCACGACGGTCACCCCGGGGCCGTGGTACATGGAGCGCATGCTGCAGGCGGCCGATGCCTACCCGATGAACATCGGCTTCCTGGGCAAGGGCAACGCCAGCCAGACCGGCCCGCTGACCGAGCAGGTCGAGGCGGGCGCGATCGGCCTGAAGCTGCACGAAGACTGGGGCACCACGCCGCAGGCCATCGACACCTGCCTCACTGTGGCGGATGCCACCGACACCCAGGTGGCCATCCACACGGACACGCTCAACGAGGGCGGTTTCGTGGAGGCCACCATCGCCGCCTTCAAGGGCCGCACGATCCACACTTATCACACCGAGGGCGCCGGCGGCGGCCACGCGCCGGACATCATCAAGGTCTGCGGCGAGGCCAACGTGCTGCCGTCGTCGACCAATCCCACGCGCCCGTACACCGTGAACACGCTGGACGAGCACCTGGACATGCTGATGGTGTGCCATCACCTGGACCCGGCGATTGCCGAGGACATCGCCTTCGCGGAGTCGCGCATCCGCCGCGAGACCATCGCGGCCGAGGACATCCTCCACGACCTGGGCGCCTTCTCGATGATCTCGAGCGATTCGCAGGCCATGGGCCGCGTGGGCGAGGTCATCATCCGCACCTGGCAGACCGCGCACAAGATGGCGGCGCAGCGCGGCAAGCTGCCGGGTGACCCGCACGACGCGCGCGGCGGCCACGACAACTTCCGCGTGAAGCGCTACATCGCCAAGTACACGATCAACCCGGCGCTGACGCATGGCATCGCGCACGAGGTGGGCTCGATCGAGGTGGGCAAATGGGCCGACCTGGTGCTGTGGAAGCCGGCCTTCTTCGGCGTGAAGCCGAGCCTGATCCTGAAGGGCGGGATGATCGCGGCAGCGGCGATGGGCGACCCCAACGCGTCCATCCCCACGCCGCAGCCGGTGCACTACCGGCCGATGTTCGCCTCGGCGGGCGGGGCGCTGCCGCGCTCGTCGCTGACCTTCGTGTCGCAGGCGGCGCTGGCGGCGGACGTGGGCGGGCGCTACGGGCTGGCCAAGACGCTGGCGGCGGTGCGCGGCACGCGTACGGTGAGCAAGCGCGATATGGTCCACAATGACTGGCAGCCGCACGTCACCGTGGACCCGGAGACCTATCAGGTAGTCGCCGATGGCCAACTGCTGATGTGCGAACCCGCCACCGTGCTGCCAATGGCGCAGCGCTATTTCCTGTTCTGACGGCCCCTGATTGTGATCAAGATCGACAAACTCCTCCCCGCCCCGCACGGCATTGCGCCGGTGCTGGTGCGGCGCGCCCCCAAGCTCGTGCTGCCGTTCGGCGAGCGCAGCAAGAGCCGCCTGCGCGCCGTGCTCGACAACGGGGCGGAAGCCGCGCTGTTCCTGCCGCGCGGCACCGTGCTGCGTGGCGGCGACCTGCTGGTGGCCGAGGACGGCACCTTCGTCGAGGTGCAGGCGGCCCCCGAGTCCGTGCTGCAAGTGACGGCAACCGATCCGCTGGCCCTGATGCGCGCCGCCTACCACCTGGGCAACCGGCACACCCCGGTGGAAGTCGGCCGCGATTACCTGCGGCTGGAATTCGACGCCGTGCTGGCGGACATGCTGGCCCGCCTCGGCGTGCAGGCCACCCGCGCCGAACTACCCTTCGAGCCGGAGGCCGGCGCCTACGGCGGCGGCCACAAACACGGCCACGACGCCACCTTCGCTGAGGATTACGCGGCGGCGCAGGCGGTGTTCCATGACCATCATGGGCATTCGCACGAGCATGACCACGGTCACAGCCATGACCACGGTCACGACCATGACCACGTTCATGATGAGCACTGCGGCCACAAGCACTGAATCCGCACCAACCGCCCCATGACCGCGCTTCCCCAACTGATCTCGCTGCTGCATCTGGCGTCGCCGGCGTTGCCGATTGGCGGCTTCAGCTATTCGCAGGGGCTCGAGGCAGCCATCGACTGCGGGCTGGTCACCGATGCGGCCAGCGCCGAGCGGTGGATCCGGGACAACCTCACGCATGTGCAGGCGCACTGCGAGGCACCGGTCTGGCTGCTGCTCCATCGCGCCTGGCAGGCGCGCGACCTGGCCGCCGTGCGGCGCTGGAACGACTGGTTCCACGCCACGCGCGAGACAGCCGAGCTTCGGCTCGAAACCGAGCAGATGGGCTGGTCGCTGTCGAAGCTGATCGGCCAGATGGGGTGGGGCGGTGCCGCCATGGCATCTGACTTGTCCGAATTGGCGCCAATCTGCCTGCCCACCGCGTTCACGGCCGCCTGCGTGGCGCTGGGCGTGGACGCGCGTGACGGCCTGGCGGCCTATGCCTTCAACTGGACCGAAAACCAGGTCGCCGCCGCGATCAAGGCGGTGCCGCTCGGCCAGGTGGCCGGCCAGCACATCCTGCGCGGGCTGCACCCGGCCGTGCTGGCCGTGGTCGATGAGGCCGTCCAACGCGCCGACGCCGATCCGCCCCGCCTGTCCACGTTTTCCCCGATGCTGGGGCTGCTCTCCGCACGCCACGAGACGCAGTACTCCCGGCTGTTCCGTTCCTGACCCAGCCACAAACATGACCCGAACCAAGAAAAATCCGCCCCTGCGCGTTGGCGTGGGCGGCCCCGTGGGCTCCGGCAAGACCACGCTGCTGGAAATGCTCTGCAAGGCCATGCGCGACCGTTACGACCTGGTCGCCATTACCAATGACATCTATACGAAGGAAGACCAGCGCCTGCTGACGATCTCCGGCGCGCTGCCGGCGGAGCGGATCATGGGGGTGGAGACGGGCGGCTGCCCGCATACGGCGATCCGCGAGGATGCCTCGATCAACCTCGAGGCCGTGGACCGCATGCTGGCGAAGTTCCCCGATGCCGACATCGTCTTCATCGAGTCTGGCGGCGACAATCTGGCCGCCACCTTCAGCCCGGAATTGTCCGACCTGACGATCTACGTGATCGACGTGGCCGGCGGGGAGAAGATCCCGCGCAAGGGCGGGCCGGGAATCACGAAGTCTGACCTGCTGGTC
This sequence comes from Cupriavidus sp. 2KB_3, assembly GCF_052115685.1. NCBI lineage: Bacteria > Pseudomonadati > Pseudomonadota > Betaproteobacteria > Burkholderiales > Burkholderiaceae > Cupriavidus > Cupriavidus sp. 2KB_3. The sequence goes on along the minus strand of NZ_JBFRHD010000021.1, from coordinate 8,462 downwards.
ATCAACAAGACCGATCTCGCGCCGTACGTGGGCGCTTCACTCGAGATCATGGAAGCCGACGCCCGCAAGATGCGCGGGGAGCGGCCATTCGTGATGGGGAGCGTCAAGGCCGGGCAGGGGCTCGATCAGGTCATCGCCTTTATCGAACGCCAGGGCTTGCTGACTGTATAAGGTGCGGCGGGTGGGGGCAGGCTCAACGCGGCTGCTTGCGGGCCAGCGCGCGGGCTACGCCGGCCACCACGTCGCGCTCGAAATCGCTCAGTTCGGCCATGTAGCGCATCGTCGCCTGCACGGCCGGCGAGGTGTCGGCCTGATACGGCGAACGCGGCGCCTCCACGGGCGCGGCGGCGGTTTCGTGGCGCGAAAAGTCCAGCATCTCGGGCGGTGCCACGCCGAGTGTGTCAGCTAGAGTACATATGTTATAAAGAGCCACATTACGTGTGCCGCGTTCGATGCCGCTGAGGTACGATCTTGCCAGACCGCTTTCCAGCGACAGGGCTTCCTGAGACCAGCCGCGCTGCTTGCGCAACCAGGTCAGATGTCGCCCGAACAGCTTGAGAGGGTCGCCTGTCATATGCTGCTTTGTGGATTTTAAGTCGCTCAGAGCCTAAGGGTTTGACCCAAGCGTCACGACAACCTATAGTTCGTCGTTCTATCGGTGCCAGATCCGCATCATAAGGGATGTACCCAAAACGGGTACGGAAGCGATGGTATTACCGGACGGCACTTAAGCCGTACCGAAACGGGGCAGTCGCGCAGTGTGGGGGGAGGTCGGCGGGCGGAAATCCGCGCCGCATCGTGGCCTGCCGCCATTGCGCATTCCGTGGGACCCATGCGTCCCAGGCTCCGTTTTGGGGAATGCCATGCAGATTTTTTCGTTTTTCGACGCCGGGTTGTGCGGTGCAACGCCGCCCCTGCCGGACTCTCCGGACCTGAGCGTCGGTTTACAGTTATGTGTCATTCCGGCAACGGCCGGGCTCGGTCATGCCTGCCACCATGTGTTCCTGCGTGCCGGCGACATGCAATCCGGCATCGTTTCCGCCCCGGGCGAGTGGTGGGCCTGCCTGCGCGGCGGCCTGCGCGTGCTGTCCGCCGGCCAGGAACTGGCCGCGCTGGCCGGGGGCGATGTCTTCACGCCCCAGCCGGGGCAGCCGGTCATGCTCCAGGCCGTGCTGGACAGCGTGCTGGTACGCACCGCGCCGCAGGCCGGCAGCCGGCCCGGCACCCCGAGTTTCGTCGTGATCGAGCCCGGCGAGCCCGACTGGGCCCAGCGGCTGCACGCGCATGACACGATTTGGGCCACCTGCTTCCGCGGCACGCTGTGCCTGCAATGGCGTGCCACACGCGGTACGGCTGGCGTGCGCACCGTCTACCTGCAACCGGGCATGGCCTTCGCGCCGGAGCGTTACGACGACTACTGCATCGACGCCATGGTGCCCGGCGCGGGCCTGCTGTGCTGCGCACGCTCGCCGGTCGGCGAGGCCGAACCGGCGCTCGCGCTGCCCCGGGCGGCTTGACGGCTGACCGGGATGCCGGCGATCAGCGGCGCTGGTACTGCGTGGCGCCGAACAGGATCTCGCGCTCCGCGTCGGTCCGCATCGGCTTGCGCTCCTTGGCGAGCACTTCCACGCCGCGCTTCACGGCGGGGCGCTCGGCAATCTCGTTGAACCAGCGCTTCAGGTGCGGATAGTCGTCCAGTTCCACGCCCTGGTTCTGCCAGCTGCGCAGCCACGGGAAGGTGGCGATGTCCGCCACGCTGTAGCTGTCGCCGGCCAGCCAGGGGTGCTGCGAAAACTGCTTGTCGATCACGCCATAGAGCCGCTTGGCCTCGTTGGTGTAGCGGTTCACCGCGTACTCGATCTTCTCCGGCGCATAGATGCGGAAGTGGTGCGCCTGGCCCAGCATTGGCCCCACGCCGCCCATCTGGAACATCAGCCACTGCAGGGCTTCGTACTTGCCGCGCACGTCCTCGGGCAGGAACTTGCCGGTCTTGCCGGCCAGGTACAGCAGGATGGCGCCCGACTCGAACAGCGAAATGGGCTTGCCGTCCGGCCCGTCGGGATCGACGATGGCCGGGATCTTGTTGTTCGGGCTGATCTTGAGGAAGTCCTCGCCGAACTGGTCGCCGGCGCCGATGTTGATCGGATGGACCTTGTACTCGAGGCCGCATTCCTCGAGCATGATGTGAACCTTGTGACCGTTGGGCGTGGCCCAGGTGTAGACGTCGATCATGAGAGAGCGCTCTCCTGGCTGCTTCGGAAATGTTCGGATAATTCCGATGGGGAAGGGGCCCGGCGACCAGCGTCGCCAGGGTCCGAGCGATTAGAGCACAGAAGAAATAAGCCTGCTGGCGGTGCGGGCATCGCGCCGCGCCAATGAAAAAACGCGCGACCCACGGGTCGCGCGCTTCGGGGAATTGCTATGTCCAGCAGGTGCCGTGGCTCAGGAGCCGCGCGTCACCGGCATCTGGATGCTGTCCGGGTTCAGGCTCATGTGCTTGGCCAGTTCCAGCTTGGCGATGGCGTTGCGGTGCACCTCGTCCGGACCATCGGCCAGGCGCAGCGTACGCTGGTGCGCCCACCAGTTGGCCAGCGGGAAGTCACCCGAGACACCCGCGGCGCCGTGCACCTGGATCGCCCAGTCGATCACGCGCAGCGCCACGTTCGGCGCCACCACCTTGATCATGGCGATCTCGGCCTTGGCCACCTTGTTGCCCACGGTGTCCATCATGTAGGCGGCCTTCAGCGTCAGCAGACGCGCCATCTCGATGTCGCAACGGGCTTCGGCGATGCGCTCCTGCGTCACGCCCTGGCGGGCGATCTGCTTGCCGAATGCCACGCGGTCCAGGCTGCGCTTGCACATCAGTTCCAGCGCGCGCTCGGCCACGCCGATGCTGCGCATGCAGTGGTGGATCCGGCCCGGGCCGAGGCGGCCCTGGGCGATCTCGAAGCCGCGCCCTTCGCCCAGCAGGATGTTGGCAGCCGGCACGCGCACGTTCTTGAGTTCGATCTCCATATGGCCGTGCGGCGCATCGTCATAGCCGAACACGGGCAGGAAGCGCTTGATCGTGATGCCCGGGGTGTCCGCCGGCACGACGATCATCGACTGCTGCTCGTGGCGGCCAGCATCGGGATTGGTCTTGCCCATCACGATGTAGACCTTGCAGCGGGGGTCGCCGGCGCCCGACGACCACCACTTGGTGCCGTTGATCACGTAATGGTCGCCGTCGCGCTCGATGCGGCAGCTGATATTGGTGGCGTCCGACGAGGCGACGTCCGGCTCCGTCATCAGGAAGGCCGAGCGGATCTCGCCGCGCAGCAGCGGTTCCAGCCACTGGTCCTTGAGTTCTTCGGAGGCGTAGCGCTCCAGCGTTTCCATGTTGCCGGTGTCCGGCGCGGCGCAGTTGAACACCTCGGGCGACCAGGGCGCGCGGCCCATGATCTCGCACATCGGCGCGTATTCGAGGTTCGAGAGCCCCTCCGGTGCCCGCTTGGAGCGCGGCAGGAACAGGTTCCACAGCCCGGCCTCGCGTGCCAGCGGCTTCAGTTCCTCGACCACCTTGGTGGGAATCCAGGCGTTGCCGGCTTCGCGGTTGGCCTGGATCTCGGCGTAGAAGCGCTTTTCGTTCGGATAGATATGCTTGTCGAAAAAGGCCAGCAGCCGGGCCTGCATGTCCTTGACCTTGGGCGTGTACTCGAATTGCATGGGGTCTCCTCGCTACATTCGGGGGTGTGACGGCAGGCATCGCTTGGAACGGATGCCGACTGGGGCCTACTCTAGCGGACTGCGTGTAATAAGAAAAATGAATTTTCTGGATTGGACAGTATCAATATCCTGCATTTCCATGCCAGAATGCCTGCCATGCAGCTATCCCGGATCGACCTGAACCTCTTCGTGGTGTTCGATGCCATCTACAGCGAAGGCAGCATCACCGCGGCCGCGCGTCAGCTCAACCTGACGCAGCCCGCCGTCAGCCATGCGCTGGGGCGGCTTCGCACGCTGTTCGACGATCCGCTGTTCGAGCGGCGCGGGCAGGGCATGGCGCCCACGCCGCTGGCGCGCTCGCTGGCGGGCGAGGTGCGCGGCGCGCTGCAGTCGTTCGCGCGCACGCTGCAGGATACGCCGCACTTCGACCCCACCGCCACCACGCGCCGCTTCACCATCGGCATGCGTGACGCGCTGGAATCCACGCTGCTGCCGCCGCTGATGGCGCGCGTGACGGCGATGGCGCCGCATGTGGAGATCGCGGCGATCCGTTTCGACCGCCGCGAGATGGAGTCCGAACTGCTCGCCGGCACGCTGGACGCGGCCATCGACATCCTGCTGCCGGTTTCCCCGGCGATTCACCATGCCGCGTTCATGTCCGATCCGATGGTGGTGCTGGCCCGGCGCGACCATCCGCTGGTGAAGAAGGAGCTGACGCTGGAGCGCTATCTGGCGGCCGAACATGTGCACGTGTCGTCACGTCGGCGCGGGGCGGGGCTGGAGGATCAGGCGCTGCACCGGATGGGCCTGACGCGCCGCGTGCGGCTGCGTTGCCAGCACTATGCGGCGGCCTGCCGCGTGGTCAGCTGCACGGACCTGCTCGCCACCTTGCCGATGCGCTACGCGCGCATCGCCAATGAGCCCTACGCCAACCGGCTGCTGGCGCTGCCGTTCAAGGTGCCGGCGCTCGAACTGCATCTCTATTGGCATGCCGGCGGCGAGAACGACGGCGCCAACCGCTGGCTGCGCGAGCAGCTGATGGCGGTGATGACGTCGCTCGGGAACGGCATGGGCGGCATGGGCGACACGCCTCCGGCCGACGCGTAACGCACATTTCTCCCCCGTGCCGCGCGCGCGGGTCACAACGTAAGCCATTGTTAGCAGGCTGGACGATGCGGGAGGCGCTCCCTAACATCGTCCCGTTCCACCTGCCCCGGACGCCTCATGCCCGCCTGACACCGCGCATGCGCGCGCGTCCACACCCGGCAGTCCCCTCCATCCACGATTACAGAGCCGCATTCCGATGCCAGGGAAACACTTGCGTAACGATTCCATGCCCTCCCGCGCGAACGCCTTCGCGCGACCCATGCCGATGACGATCCTGGCGGCCTGCGCCGCCCTCGCGCTCACCGCCTGTGGCGGTGGCGGCGATAGCGCGCCCAGCGCCGGTACCAGTGCCGCCCCGGCAGCCGGTGGCGCCAATGCGAGCCAGGCGGCGTCCGGGCAAGCCCCCGGCAGCGGCCAGACGGCGACGCTCCCGGCTGGCGCCGATCGCGCCTGCTACACGGTGAGCGGCAGCGCGCCGGCGCCGGTTACGGGCAGCGTGAGCCTGCTGCCGGCGCGTGGCACCGGCGTCTCGGGCTATCGCGTGCTGGACGAGGCGCGCAGCGCTGGCCTCTGCTACGCCAACTACCGGCGCGAGCAGGTGGGCCTGCCGCCGCTGACCGCGCGCGACGCGCTTAATGCCGTCGCCCAGAACCACACCGCCTACATGCTGGCCAACAACCTGCTCACGCACGACGAGCAGTCGGGCAAGCCCGGCTACACCGGCGCGGCGCCGAACGACCGCATCCAGGCCGCCTATCCGACCAATGCCACGGCCGAAGTCGTGGCGGCCGGCAACAAGTGGACCAGCGCGACGGGCGTCAACCTGTCGATGACGCCGAAAGACGCGCTCGTGGCGGACCTCGTCAACGCGCCGTTCCACCGCGCCGCGCTGCTGGGCAGCTACGGCTCGGCCGGCAGCGGGTTTGCCGAAAGCGTGGGCGCCGGCAGCAGCGGCGGCACCACGGCCAGCTACTACCAGACCATCGACCTCGCCGATGCCAGCAAGGGCGGCGCGGACAACCAGATGGTGGCGTACCCGTACAGCGGCCAGGCCGATGTGCCGGCGAGCTGGGTCAACAACGAGAGCCCCAACCCGGCGCCGGCGTACGCAGGCCAGACCATGGGCTACCCGGTGTCGGTGCAGGCCATCAACACGTCGCTGACGTTCAATGCCGATACGTTCACCATCACCGACGCCGCCGGCACCAACGTGCCCTGCGAGAAGGTGGATGCGCGCACCTCGGGCATGTCAAGCTACGCGCGCGGGCTGGCCATCTGCACGCCGCGCGCCCCGCTGGCGGCCAAGACCCGCTACAACGTCACCGTCGGCGGCACGCTGAACGGGCAGGGCGTGAACCTGAACTGGTCGTTCACCACGCTGTGATGGCGGACTGACTATATGTATACGGGGTGGCGTCCGCCGCCCCGTCTCCGCGCCGGTCACCCCCGATCGGCCAATCGGCCAGTCGGCCAATCAGCCGTTTACAAGCGCATTACCGGTCATCTGCGTCTACAATCGCCACAGCTTCCCCCCAGGAGAGATGGCATGGCTCGCGCAGTGACGAAGACACCGGCAGTTCCCCCGTCAACCCCCTCCTTGCTGTGGCGCGGCACGCTGGCCGTGGCGCTCGCCGCCGTGCTGGCGGGCTGCGGCACCGCCGCCAAGGACGCCGGCACGCCATCGGCATCGAGCGCGGCCACGGCTGCGCCGGCCCAGGCGCCTGCGGCCATGCCGCCTGCGCCGGAGGTCTCGTCGGGCTATCGGCCGGGCATGACCACCAGCTACGGGCAGAAGCACATGGCCGCCGCGGCCAATCCGCTGGCCACCGAGGCCGGGCGCGAGATCCTGCGCGCGGGCGGCTCGGCCATCGACGCCGCCGTCGCCATGCAGGCCGTGCTGACGCTGGTGGAGCCGCAGGCCACCGGCATCGGTGGCGGCGCCTTCATCATGTACTGGGACGGCAAGCGCGTGCAGGCCTACGATGGCCGCGAGACGGCCCCGGCTGGCGCCACCGAGAATCTGTTCATGCGCGCGGACGGCAAGCCGATGGAGTTCTCCGAAGGCCAGATCGGCGGCCGCTCGGTGGGCGTGCCCGGCGTGCTGCGCGCGCTGGAGATGGCGCACCGCCAGCATGGCCGGCTGCCCTGGGCGCGGTTGTTCCAGCGGGCCATCACGCTGGCCGAGAATGGCTTCCCGATGTCGCAGCGGCTCTACACGCAAGTGGCGGCGGACAAGTTCATGATCGGCTCGTCAGAGATGGCCGGCTACTTCCTCGATACGCAGGGCAAGGCCAAGCCGGTCGGCACCCTCGTCAAGAATCCGCAACTGGCCAAGACCCTGCGCGAGATCGCCAAGGGTGGTCCGAACGTGTTCTATAACGGGCCGATCGCGCAGGACATCGCCGCCAAGGTCAACGGCCATGCCAATCCGGGCAGCCTGAGCACGGCCGACCTGAAGGGTTATCGCGCCAAGGAGCGCGTGCCGGTCTGCACGGACTACAAGCGCTGGAAGGTGTGCGGCATGCCGCCGCCGTCGTCGGGCGGTATCGCCATCGCCCAGATCCTCGGCACGCTGGAGGCCCTTGAGAAACGCGACCCGCGCTACGCGCTGGCCAGCCTGAAGCCCCAGCCGGTGAACACCCCGGCCCGCGTGGAAGCCGCGCCGCTGGCCGTGCACGCGATCTCCGAGGCCGACCGCCTGGCCTACGCCGACCGTGGTCTCTACGTGGCCGATGCCGACTTCGTGCCGGTGGACGTGGCCGCGATGGTCAGCCCGGCCTACCTGGCCGAGCGCGCCGCGCTGATCGGCGACAAGAGCATGGGCAAGGCCCAGCCGGGCACGCCGCCCGGTATGCGTGTGGCGTTCGCGCCGGACCGCTCGCCGCCGCGTATCTCCACCTCGCAGATCGTGGCCGTGGACAACCGGGGCGGGGCGTTGTCGATGACCACCACCATCGAGTCGTACTTCGGATCGCACATCATGGTGCGCGGCTTCATGCTGAACAACCAGCTGACCGATTTCTCGTTTACGCCGACCGAGAACGGCAAGCCGGTGGCCAACCGCGTGCAGCCGGGCAAGCGCCCGCGCTCGTCGATGGCGCCGACACTGGTGTTCGACCGCCAGAGCGGCAAGCTGGTGGCGGCGCTGGGCTCGCCGGGTGGCTCGCAGATCATCGAGTACGTGTCGAAGACGCTGGTCGGCCTGCTGGACTGGGACATGGACGTGCAGACCGCCGTGGGCATGGGCAACTTCGGCAGCCGTAATGGCCCGACCGAGGTGGAAAAGGGTCTGGTGACGCCGCAGTTGGTGGAATCGCTGCGTGGCATGGGCCACCAGGTGGCCGAGATCGAGATGACGAGCGGCACGCAGGCCATCGTGCGCAAGACGCTGCCGAACGGCAAGCCGGGCTGGGCCGGCGGCGCGGACCCGCGGCGCGAAGGGGTGGCGCTGGGGGAGTGAACCAGCCGGATTGATGGCGTAGGAAAGCAAAAGGGCGCGAAGTGAACTGACCCCCTAAAGTTGGACGGGTAAGTTAGGCCGCGGCCAAGGGCTGGGTCCTGTATTGCACAGGACTCAGCCCTTTTAGCTTGAGCTTGATGCGGTCGTGATTGTAGTACCGGATGTATTCGGCTATGCCACGACGCAACTG
>NZ_JBFRHD010000020.1:0-142110 GCF_052115685.1 Cupriavidus sp. 2KB_3 | reverse complement strand
GGACGGCGGTCGTCGCCGCCGAAGCCACCGCGTTGCGGCGGACGGCGCTCGTCATCGCCATAACGGCGCGGCGGGCGGGCTTCGTCGTCACCGAAACGGCGGGGACGCGGCGCGCCGCGATCGTCATTGCCGAAGCTGCGCTGGGGCGGACGGCGGTCATCGCCGCTGAAACCACGTTGCGGGGGGCGGCGGTCGTCGCCGCTGAAGCCACGTTGCGGCGGGCGGCGCTCGTCATCGCCATAACGCCGCGGCGGGCGGGCTTCGTCATCGCCGAAGCGGCGGGGACGCGGCGGACGGTCGTCGCCGCCGGCGCCACGCTGGGGCGGGCGGCGCTCGTCGTCGCCATAGCGGCGCGGCGGCCGATCGCCCTCGGGGCGCGGACGGGCCGGGCGCGCCGGGCGCTCTCCACGATCGGCCCGATCAGGCCGGACGGCGCCCTCGGCCGGGGCGGCCTTGCGCTTGTTGCGCTCGCCGGCGCGTTCGCGCGCCTCCTTGATGCCCGTCACCACGTCCTGCACGCGCTTGCGGTTCAGGTCGGAGACGCGCACCGGGCGCGTGGGCTTGCGCGGCGCGTCCGAGGTGGACGTGGCGGTCTTGATGCCCAGCGTCTTGCGGCCGGGCGTTTTGCTGTCTGTCATGTCGTTGCGTTTGCCCGACCCGCGTTGCCATCAGATGGCTAGCGCGTCGAGCAAATCCTGTTCAAGCTGAATCTGCAATCGGTTGTCGGCGGCAAGGCGGCTGCCATCGACCAGGAACACGTCTTCGACGCGCTCCCCCAGGGTGTTGATGCGCGCCGAATGCACGGACACGCGATGTTTGGCCAGTACGCGGGCAATCGCGTAGAGCAGGCCGGTTCGGTCGTTGGCGGAAAGGGACAGCAGGTAGAACTGCCCGCGCTCGTCAGCGCGCAAATCCACGCGCGGCTTGATCGGGAAGCTGCGCGACTGGCGCGACAGCCGGCCCTGTGCCGGATCGGGCAGCGGGCACTCCAGCCGCAGCCGTTCCGCCAGTTCGTGTTCGACCAAAGCGAGGATGTCGCGGTAGTCGCCCGCCAGGCCGGGGTCGGTCACCTGGAAGGTGTCCAGCGCGTAGCCGTGGCGCGTGGTGTGGATCTTCGCGTCCTGAATCGAGAACGCCTTGCGTTCGAAGTAGCCGCAGATGCGCGCGAAGAGGTCTGGCTGGTCCTTGACGTAGACGGCCACCTGCAGGCCCTCGCCAGCCGGCGAGATGCGCGCCTTGACCACCGCCGTGTCGCTATCCACCTTGTTGAACAGGTGGCGCGTGAGCCAGGCGATGTCACGCGCGTCGTGGCGCAGGAAGAACGAGACGTCGAGCTTGTCCCAGAGCGGATTGGCCAGTTCGGGGTCGAACGCCTTGAGCCGCAGCTGGGCGATGGTGTCGTCGCGGCGCTGGGCCCAGAGCGAGTGCGGGTCGAGCTGCGCGCCGCCGAGCACGCGCAGCGTGATGCGGTACAGGTCTTCAAGCAGCTTGCCCTTCCAGGCATTCCACACCTTGGGGCTGGTGCCGCGGATATCGGCCACGGTCAGCAGGTAGAGCGCGGTCAGGTAGCGCTCGTTGCCCACCACGCCGGCGAAGGCCTTGACCACGTCCGGATCGGTCAGGTCCTGCTTCTGCGCCACGTGGCTCATGGTCAGGTGATGCTCCACGAGCCAGGCGATCAGGTCGGTGTCCTCGCGCGAAATGCCGTGCTGCTTGCAGAAGCGCCGCGCATCGACGGTGCCGAGCTTGGAGTGATCGCCGCCCCGGCCCTTGGCGATGTCATGGAACAGCGCGGCCACCCAGAGTACCCATGGACGGTCGAAGCTGGCCATCAGCTGGCTGCAGAACGGGAACTCGTGCGTATGCTCGACGATGGCGAAGCGGCGGATATTGCGCACCACCATCAGGATGTGCTGGTCCACGGTGTAGACGTGGAACAGGTCGTGCTGCATCTGGCCGACGATGCGCCGGAAATTGATCAGGTAGCGGCCCAGCACGCTGGTCTGGTTCATCAGGCGCAGCGCGTGGGTGATGCCCTGCGGCTCCTGCATGATGGCCAGGAACAGGCGGCGGTTCTCGGGATCGTTGCGCCAGCTCGCGTCCATGACCGTGCGCGCGTTATAGAGCCCGCGCAGCGTACGCGGGGAGATGCCTTTCACGCCCGGCGTGCGCTCGTAGAGCAGGAAGGTCTCCAGGATCGCATGCGGATCGCGTTCGTACAGGTCGTCGCTGGTGATCTCCAGCATGCCCTGGCGTTCCACGAAGCGGTCATTGATCACGCGTGTGACCTTGGATTCGCTTGGGAACAGCATCGCCTCGATATTGAGCAGCAGCACGCTGTTGAGCTGCGTCACCGCCTTGGCGGCCCAGTAGAAGCGGCGCATCAGCTGTTCGCTGGCGCGCTTGTGGGTGGTCTGCCGATAGCCGAAGGACTCGGCCAGCGCGGTTTGCAGGTCGAACACCAGCACGTCCTGCCGGCGGCCAGCCAGCAGGTGCAGCCGCGCGCGGATCGTGCGCAGCAGGCGCTCGTTGCGCGTGAGTTCCTGCGCCTCGCGCTCGGTCAGCAGGCCGCGTTCGAACAATTCCTTCCAGCTGTCGCCAAGGCCCGCCGCCTGCGTCATCCACAGGATCACCTGCAAGTCGCGCAGGCCGCCCGGACTTTCCTTGCAGTTGGGCTCCAGCGCGTACGGGGTGTCCTGGTACTTGGCGTGGCGCTGGCGCATCTCCAGTAGCTTGGCCTGGAAGAAGTCGGCGGCGTCGAGGTCCGCCAGGTACCGCCGGCGCATGTCGGCGAACAGCGCCTTGTTGCCGATCAGCAGGCGCGCTTCGAGCAGCGAAGTGCGGATGGTGATGTCCGCCGCTGCCTCGCGCAGGCAGTCGTCGACGGTACGCACCGACGAGCCGATCTCGAGTCCCAGGTCCCAGCACAGGCCGATGAAGCGTTCCAGCTTGCCTGCCATCTCCGCGTCCGGCTCGGCCGGCAGCAGGAGCAGTACATCCACGTCGGAGTGCGGGAACAGCTCGCCCCGGCCATAGCCGCCCACCGCCACCAGCGCGGCGCTGGCGGGCAGCTCCAGGCCGGTCCAGGCGTCGATCAGCGCGGCATCCACGGCGCGGCGCAGCCGTGTGACCAGCGGATTGACCTGGTTGTGCGCGTCGAATTCGGCGAAGAGCGCTTGCTTGTCGGCGCGCAGCTTGTCGCGGATGCGCTGGCAAAGCAGGAGTTCCGGCGTGGTGTCCATGGTGGGGGCGGTGTGGGTCGCGGGCACGGCTGGAAGTAGAAAGGGCGCCGCGGTCGGCGCCCTGGCGGTCAACGCGGTGTCAGGCCGCGACGGGTTCGGTAATGAAGGCCGGCGGCACCGGCGAGCCGGCCGACAGCGTCAGTACCTCGTAGCCGGTGTCCGTCACCAGCACGGTGTGCTCCCACTGGGCGGACAGGCTGCGGTCACGCGTCTTCACGGTCCACTGGTCGGGCATGGTGCGGATGTCGCGCTTGCCGGCGTTGATCATCGGCTCCACCGTGAAGATCATGCCGGTCTTGATCTCGGTGCCGGTGTTGGGGCGGCCATAGTGCAGCACCTGCGGGTCCGAGTGGAAAACCTTGCCGATGCCGTGGCCGCAGTACTCGCGCACCACGCTGTAGCCGGCGGCTTCGGCGTGCACCTGGATGGCATGGCCGATATCGCCCAGACGTGCGCCATTGCGCACTTGCTGGATACCCTTCCACATGCATTCATAGGTGACCTGCGCCAGGCGCTTGGCCAGAATCGAGCCCTCGCCCACGATGAACATGCGGCTGGTGTCGCCGTAATAGCCTTCCTTGGTGATCACGGTGATGTCGAGGTTCACCGCGTCGCCGCTCTTGAGCACGCGGTCGCCCGGAATGCCATGGCAGATCACGTCGTTGACCGAGGTGCAGATCGCGCCGGGGAAGGGCGGGTAGCCCGGCGGCGCGTAGTTCAGCGGTGCCGGCACGGTGCCTTGCACGTCACGCATGTAGGCGTGGCAAAGCTTGTCGAGTTCGCCCGTGGTCACTCCGGGGACGATATGGGGCGTGATGTAGTCGAGGACCTCGGAGGCAAGGCGGCAAGCCACGCGCATTTGGGCGATGTCTTCGGCGGTATTCAGGTGGATGCTCATGCTGCTTCGCCAGAAATAAGTGACGGCGGGGCCGCGGGCCACGCCGGTAATCGATTCGCAAAGTGGGATTATCGCACCATCGCGCCCCGAAAGCAGGGATTTGGCGGTGCGCCGGCCAAGAATTGGCGGGGGTGGCGGGTGTGCGAGGGGTCAACCGGGGGCTTGAGCCCGATGCCATTTTGTTGCTACAATCGCGGGCTGCCTTGCTGCTGGCTTATGCCGGTGGCGGCTAAGGAAGCAAATTTTATTGGTAAATCGCTGGTCCGCCCATCCGGGGTGTTCCTTTTCAGGAATGTCGGGGCGGACTTCAGACCTAACCCTATTGGAGCACCTCTCATGTCCGTGACCATGCGCGAAATGCTGGAAGCCGGTTGCCACTTTGGCCACCAAACCCGCTTCTGGAACCCGAAGATGGCCCCCTTCATCTTCGGTCATCGCAACAAGATCCACATTATCAACCTCGAAAAGACCCTGCCGATGTTCCAGGACGCGATGAAGTACGTGCGTCAACTGGCATCAAACCGCGGCAGCGTGCTTTTCGTGGGCACCAAGCGTCAATCGCGCGAAATCCTGGCTGAAGAAGCTGGCCGCGCTGGCATGCCCTACGTCGACGCCCGCTGGCTCGGCGGCATGCTGACGAACTTCAAGACCGTCAAGATCTCGATCAAGCGCCTGAAGGACATGGAAGCCGCCAAGGAAGCCGGCGCGCTGGACACCATGAGCAAGAAGGAAGCGCTGATGTTCGAGCGCGAGATGGCCAAGCTGGAAAAGTCCATCGGCGGCATCAAGGACATGGGCGGCGTGCCTGACGCCATCTTCGTGGTGGACGTGGGCTACCACAAGATCGCCGTGACCGAAGCCAACAAGCTGGGCATCCCCGTGATCGGCGTGGTCGACACGAACCACTCGCCGGAAGGCATCGATTACGTGATCCCGGGTAACGACGACTCGAGCAAGGCCGTGGCCCTGTACGTGCGCGGCGTGGCCGACGCCATCCTGGAAGGCCGCGCCAATGCGGTTCAGGAAGTGGTGGAAGCTGCTCGTGGCGGCGACGAATTCGTCGAAGTCCAGGAAGGCTGATTGCCCGCTGGCGCCTGAGGCCGGGGTACACCGGCCACCGGCGCCCGCCTTGCGGCACATTGAAAAGGGGGCACTTCTGGCGCCCCCTTTTTGCAAACTGCGAGTCGCAGTGCGCCGCAAGCTGAAACTGACTTTGTTGTCATCTGCCGCGCATACGATGCGCCGCGGGTGAGCCGGACCCAAGTTGATCAGACACCGGCCGGGTGTCCCGGAAGCAGGCGGGACATCGGCCTGAACCAATCAAGGAGTGACAAATGGCGGCAATTACCGCAAGCATGGTTGCAGAACTGCGCGCGAAGACCGACGCGCCGATGATGGAATGCAAGAAGGCCCTGACGGAAGCCAATGGCGACCTGGACAAGGCTGAAGAGCTGCTGCGCGTCAAGCTGGGCAACAAGGCCAGCAAGGCTGCGTCGCGCGTGACCGCCGAAGGCGTGGTGGCCTCGTACATCGACGGCACGACCGGCGTGCTGGTCGAGCTGAACTGCGAAACCGACTTCGTGTCGAAGAACGACGACTTCCTGGCCTTCTCGGCCAAGGTGGCCGAACTGATCGCCAAGCAGAACCCGGCTGACGTGGCTGCCCTGTCGGCACTGGAAATCGACGGCGTGTCGGTGGAAACCACCCGCGCCGCGCTGATCGGCAAGATCGGCGAGAACATGACGATCCGCCGCTTCGCCCGCTACGCCAATGGCGGCAAGCTGGTGTCGTACCTGCACGGCACGCGTATCGGCGTGATGGTCGAGTTCGACGGTGACGAAACCGCCGCCAAGGACGTGGCCATGCACGTGGCCGCCATGAAGCCGGTGTCGCTGTCGTCGGATCAGGTGCCCGCCGAGCTGATCGCCAAGGAGCGCAGCATCGCCGAGCAGAAGGCTGCCGAATCGGGCAAGCCGGCCGAGATCGTCGCCAAGATGGTCGAAGGTTCGGTCCAGAAGTACCTGAAGGAAGTCTCGCTGTTCAACCAGCCGTTCGTGAAGAACGACAAGCAGACCGTCGAGCAGATGCTGAAGGCCGCCAACACCACGGTGAAGGGTTTCACCCTGTTCGTGGTGGGCGAGGGCATCGAGAAGAAGCAGGACGACTTCGCTGCTGAAGTGGCCGCCCAGGTGGCTGCCGCCCAGAAGGGCTGATCGTCCGGGTGGGGGAGGGGTCTTTTTCACGAAGGGCCGATTCCGCCACCGTATAATGCCGAGGGGCGCCGCAAGGTGCCCCTCTGCACAAGCGCGCCAGGCAGAGTGCCGGGCGCCGCGGCTGTATCAGTCGATTTCCGCAGTCACCTGCATGTTGGGCGAAGTTCGCGTAACGATGCCTGCAGATGACAGCGAAAACCGGCTTCGAGCTGTCCCGCAATTCCGTATTTCCGTGCGGCCCTGAGCCAGGTCTGGGTCACAAGCCCCGACAGCCCGGGCCGCGCGCGCCAATCCATCCGTTCGAACGAGCGATCAAGAACCAGCCCGAGGGTGAACATGCCAGCCTACAAGCGCGTCCTACTTAAACTTTCCGGTGAGGCCCTGATGGGCGACGATGCCTTCGGCATCAACCGCGCCACCATCGAAGGCATGGTCAATGACATTGCCGAGATCGTGAAGCTGGGCGTCCAGGTCGCCGTGGTGATCGGCGGCGGCAACATCTTCCGTGGCGTGGCCGGCGGCGCCGCCGGCATGGACCGTGCCACGGCCGACTACATGGGCATGCTGGCCACCATGATGAACGCGCTGGCCCTGCAGGACGCCATGCGCCACGCGAATATCGAAGGCCGCGTGCAATCAGCGCTGCGCATGGACCAGGTGGTCGAGCCCTATATCCGCCCCCGCGCCATCCGCCAGCTGGAAGAGGGCAAGGTCGTGATTTTCGCGGCCGGCACGGGCAACCCGTTCTTCACCACCGACACCGCCGCCGCGCTGCGCGGGGCGGAAATCGGCGCGGAAGTCGTGCTCAAAGCCACCAAGGTGGACGGCGTGTACACGGCCGACCCCAAGAAAGATCCCAGCGCCACGCGCTACACCACGATCACGTTCGACGAGGCCATCTCGCGCAACCTGCAGGTCATGGACGCCACGGCCTTCGCGCTGTGCCGCGACCAGAAGCTGCCGATCAAGGTGTTCTCCATCGTCAAGCCGGGTGCGCTGAAGCGCGTGATCCTGGGCGAAGACGAAGGTACGCTGGTGCACGTATGACGACGGCGGGCCGCGTCACAATGCGGATTCGGCCCGGCCTGAGAGTAGAATGATTCATTTTCGATCCCGTCCGGCGGGATCCTGTCTGGCTGATTTCCGGAGGTAAACATGAGCGTCGCCGACACAAAGAAGAGCGCCGAGCAGAAGATGCAGAAGTCGATCGAAGCCTTCAGGGCCGATCTGGCGAAAATTCGTACCGGTCGTGCCCACACCGGTCTGCTCGATCACGTCCAGGTGGACTACTACGGCTCGATGGTGCCGATCAGCCAGGTGGCCAATGTCGGCCTGGCCGATGCGCGCACGATCAGCGTGCAGCCCTGGGAAAAGAAGATGGTGAGCGCGGTGGAAAAAGCCATCCGCGACGCTGACCTGGGCCTGAACCCGGCCACCATGGGCGAAACGATCCGCGTGCCGATGCCCGCGCTGACCGAAGAGCGCCGCAAGGAACTGACCAAGGTCGTCAAGGGCGAGGCCGAGGGTGCCAAGGTGGCCGTGCGCAACCTGCGCCGCGACGCCATGGAGCAGTTCAAGAAGCTCGTCAAGGACAAGACCATTTCCGAGGACGACGAGCGCCGCGGCCAGGATGAAGTCCAGAAACTGACCGACAAGTTCGTGGCCGAGATCGACAAGCTCGTGGCCGAGAAAGAGAAGGAGATCATGACGGTCTGACGGCCGCCCGGCGGGAACCCCGCCGGCTCCGTCCCCGTCCGCGAATCCATGCAGCACATCAGTTCGACGCTCGGCGTTCCCGATACCACCTACGTGCCCCGCCACGTTGCCATCATCATGGATGGCAACGGCCGTTGGGCGACCCAGCGTCATCTGCCCCGCGTGGCAGGCCACAGCCGTGGCCTGGACGCGGTACGCGCGGTGGTGGAGGCCTGTGCCACCCGCGGCGTGCAGTTCCTCACGCTGTTCGCGTTCAGTTCGGAGAACTGGCGCCGTCCGGCGGACGAGGTTTCGTTCCTGATGCGCCTGTTCATGACCGCCTTGCGCCGCGAGGTGGTTAAGATGCACGCCAATGACATCCGCGTGCGCGTGGTGGGCGACCTCGGGCGCTTCAGCCCGCGCATCCAGCAGCTGATCCGCGATGCGGAGGCCCGCACCGCCGGCAATACCGGCCTGACGGTGACCATCGCCGCGAACTACGGCGGCCGCTGGGACCTGCTCCAGGCCATGCGCAAGATGCTGGCGCGCTCGCCGATGCTCGACCCGGATGCCATCGACGAGTCCGTGCTGGCGCCGCATCTGGCAATGTCCTATGCGCCCGAGCCCGACCTGTTCATCCGCACCGGCGGCGAACAGCGCATCAGCAATTTCCTGCTGTGGCAGCTCGCGTATTCCGAGCTGTACTTCACCGATACCTACTGGCCCGATTTCGACGCCGCCGAGCTGGACAAGGCCTTCGCCTCGTACCGCCAGCGCGAGCGGCGCTTTGGCCGGACCAGCGCCCAACTGGTGGCGCCCGGACTGTCTGGTACGGCCTGAGCGGATCGCCGCGACCGGCCTGTCCTGATCCCACCTTCAAAGGAAACCGCAGCGCATGCTCATCACCCGCGTCATCACCGCCCTGTGCCTGTTGCTGTTGATCCTGCCGATCCTGTTCCTGGCGCCCGTGATGTGGCTGGCGGGACTGATCGCCGTGATCGTGCTGCTGGCCGGCTGGGAGTTCGGGCGGCTGATCGGGCTGCGCCGCTACTGGCCCTACGTCTACGCAGTGGCCTGCCTGCTGGTGCTGATTTATTTCCATGACGCGCCCGAACGCCGCGCCATCCATTATCTGCTGGCCGCCGCGCTGGTGGCTTGGGGCGTGGCGCTGGTGCTGCTGGCACGCGGGGTGCGCAAGGCTACGCCGGGCTTCACGGTGCTGGGTGCCATCCTGGGGCTGATCATGTTGCCGGCATTCGGTCACGCCGTGATGGTGCTGCGGGCCGAAGGCATCGCGGTGCTGCTGTCGGCCGCGGTGCTGGTCTGGACAGCCGATATCGGCGCCTATTTCGTTGGCAAGGCCATTGGCAAGCGCAAGCTGGCGCCCACCATCAGCCCGGGCAAGTCCTGGGAAGGTGCGATTGGCGGCTGGCTGCTGGTGATGATCGTGGCCGTGGTGCTCGGCACCACCCATGCCTTCGCGCCGACCTGGTTTTCACGCATCGCCGACCAGGGCGGGGTGGGGCTGATGATCGGCCTTTCCACGCTGCTCGTGGCGGCCAGCGTTATCGGTGACCTGTTCGAGTCGCTGCTCAAGCGTCAGATCGGCAAGAAGGACAGCAGCCGGCTGCTGCCCGGGCACGGGGGCGTGCTGGATCGCATCGACGCGCTCATTCCGGTATTCCCGCTGGCGGCGCTGCTGCTGGCCTGGATGTGATCACAATCTGAATTTGGTTATCTGGTTCCTATGCAACGCATTACCATCCTGGGCGCCACGGGCTCCATCGGCGAAAGCACACTCGACGTAGTGCGTCGGCATCCGGACCGCTACGGCGTGCATGCGTTGAGCGCCCACCGCCAGGTGGATAAGCTGGCGGCGGCCTGCGTGGAGTTCCGCCCGGCGCGCGCCGTCGTGGGCTCCGCCGACGCGGCACACCAGCTCGAGACGCTGCTGCGCGACGCCGGTGTGAAGACCGAAGTCAGCTATGGCGAAGCCGCGCTGGAGTCCATCGCCGCCGACGACGGCACCGATGCCGTGATGGCCGCCATCGTCGGTGCGGCCGGGCTCCGTTCTTCGCTCGCCGCCGCTCGGGCGGGCAAGCGCGTGCTGCTGGCCAACAAGGAATCGCTGGTCATGTCGGGCGCCATCTTCATGGACGCGGTGCGCGAGCACGGCGCCACGCTGCTGCCCATCGACAGTGAGCACAACGCGATCTTCCAGTGCCTGCCCACCAGCGACCCGCGCTACGGCTCGGGCGTGTCCAAGGTGCTGCTGACTGCCTCGGGCGGCCCCTTCCGGACGCGCGATCCGTCTACCCTGCACGACATCACGCCGGACCAGGCCTGCGCCCACCCTAAATGGGTGATGGGCCGCAAGATCTCCGTGGATTCCGCCACGATGATGAACAAGGGGCTCGAGGTGATCGAGGCCCACTGGCTGTTCGGCGCTCCGGCGGAGAAGATCGAGGTGCTGATCCACCCGCAAAGCATCGTCCATTCGATGGTGGCGTACGCCGATGGCTCGGTGCTGGCCCAGCTTGGCAACCCCGACATGCGCACGCCCATCGCCTATGGCATGGCGTACCCGGAGCGGATCGACTCCGGGGTGAGCCCGCTCGACCTGACCGTCGCCGGCGGGCTGCATTTTGAGATTCCTGACCTTAATCGCTTCCCTTGCCTTGGGCTAGCCTTTGATGCATTGCGCGCGGGCGGGTTGGCCCCGGCCGTGCTGAACGCCGCGAACGAGGTGGCCGTGGAGGCCTTCCTCGGCGGGGCGATCCGATTTACCGATATTGCCCGCGTGGTGGCCGGCGTGCTCGAGCAGCCGCAGTCCGGCTCGGCCGCGACGCTCGAGGGCGTGCTGGCGGCCGATGCCGCGGCGCGCCGTGCCGCGCAGGCATTGCTGACGCGGCTGGCCAGCCGCTAAGTGGGTAGCGCCGACGCGCCTCGGCGCGGCCAGCTCTGGAGAGGGTGATTTGTCATGCAGACCGTAATTGCGTTCGTCGTCGCCCTGTGCATCCTGATTTTCGTGCACGAGATGGGGCACTACCTGGCCGCCCGCGCGTGCGGCGTCAAGGTATTGCGGTTCTCGATCGGCTTCGGCCGGTCGTTGGCGCGCTGGACCAGCAAAGGGCCTGACCGCACCGAGTGGACGCTCGCCGCGATCCCCCTGGGCGGCTACGTCAAGATGCTCGACGAGCGCGAGCGCGACCCGGAGACCGATCCCCCCATTCCGCCGGAAGACCTGCCGCGCGCCTTCAACCGGCAGCCCGTGGGCAAGCGTTTCGTGATCGTGGCGGCCGGGCCGGTGGCTAACTTCGCGCTGGCCATCCTTCTATATATCGTGTTGTTCGCCGGCGGCATGCGCGAGCCGGTACCCGTGGTGGCGACCCCCGCGGCCGGAACCGTGGCTGCCCAGGCTGGTGTGCGGGACGGCGACCGCGTGCTGTCGCTGACCGCCAACGACCGGACCGAGCCGGTCCAGTCCTGGAATGACCTCCGCATGGCCGTGTTCGCCGAAGGTTTTGGCGACACCAGCGCCGTGCTGCGCGTGCGGGGCGCCGATGGGGCCGAGCGCGACATCCGGCTGCCCCGGCTACCCAATACCGGCGGCAATCCCGAGCAAGATCCGCTGGCCACGCTCGGCCTGTACCTGAAGGGCGGGCCGGTCACGATCACAGAAATCGTGCCGGATTCGGCGGCACAGCGCGCTGGACTGAAGGCCGGCGACCGCGTGGTGGCCTGGCAGGGCCAGCCGCTGACGCAGGCGAGCGAGCTGATCCGCGCCGTACGGGCGCGGCCGGGCGAGCAGGTCACGCTGGGCATCGAACGCAACGGGCAGCGGCTGGACGTGCCCGTCAAGCTGGATGCGGCCCCTGCAGCGGATGGCGCCAAGGACGCCAGCGGGGCAGCGGCGGGCCCTACGGGCAAGCTGGGCGCCGCGCTGAACCAGGCGGTGCAGACCGAGATCGTCCGCTACGCGCCGTGGCAGGCCGTGGTGCGGGCCGCTGACCAGGTCTGGAGTACCAGCACACTGTCCCTGAAACTGCTCGGCAAGATGCTGGTGGGGCAGGCGTCATTGCAGAATCTGAGCGGCCCGCTCACGGTGGCGGACTACGCCGGCCGTGCCGCGAACATGGGTTGGCAGCCGTTTATCAGCTTCCTGGCGCTGGTCAGCGTCAGCCTCGGTGTGCTCAATTTGTTACCCATTCCGGTTCTGGATGGGGGGCATTTGCTGTATTATTGCGTGGAATTTTTGACTGGCAGGCCCGTACCAGATCACTGGCAGGCGATGCTGCAGAAGGTCGGCATCGCGTGCATCTTGCTCCTGACCTCACTCGCTTTGTTCAATGACGTCAGCCGACTGTTTCTTGCGCGCGGCTAGATCCGCGTAGCCGAAAGCGGCCGTCGGCCGGAGAAGGTCGCGTCCCGGCGGTGTCGTCGAACCCGTCGGGCGGGGCGGCCTTGTCAGCAAAGCCAGGCGTCATCATGGACGGCGTCGGGACGGCATCGGAGCCAATACCCTGCATGAAATCGAAGAGGAATAGGGGATTCACGTTGATCAGACATAAGCGCATCTCGCTGGGCGTGCTGACGAGTGCCATTATCGCGGCCTGGAGCCCGGCGGGCTGGGCCGCCGACCCCTTTGTGGTCAGGGACATCCGCGTGGAGGGCCTGCAGCGCGTGGAGCCGGGCACTGTGTTCGGCTATCTGCCTGTCCGCGTCGGGGAGACCTTCACCGACGACAAGGGCGCCGATGCCATTCGTGCACTCTACAATACCGGTTTCTTCAAGGACGTGCAGATCCGCGCCGAGGAAGGCGTGCTCGTGGTCCAGGTGGAGGAGCGCCCGGCCATCTCGCAGCTCGAGTTCGTCGGCATCAAGGAATTCGACAAGGACACGCTGCGCCGCTCGCTGCGCGCAGTGGGCGTAGCCGAGGCGCGCTACTACGACAAGGCCCTGATCGACAAGGCCGAGCAGGAACTGAAGCGCCAGTACGTGGCGCGCGGCTACTACGCAGCCGACGTGCAGACCACGGTGACCCCGGTGGACCGCAATCGCGTGTCCGTGGTGTTCAACGTGGAAGAAGGCCCGGTTGCCAAGATCCGCCAGATCAATATCGTCGGCAACAAGGCGTTCAAGGAAAGCACGCTGCGCGACGAAATGCAGCTCTCCACGCCGAACTGGCTGTCCTGGTACACCAAGAATGACCTGTACTCGAAGCAGAAGCTCACGGCCGACCTGGAAGCACTGCGCTCGTATTATCTGAACCGCGGCTACCTGGAGTTCCAGATCGAGTCCACCCAGGTCTCGATCACGCCGGACAAAAAGGACATCTTCCTGACGCTGAACATCAAGGAAGGCGATCAGTACAAGGTGTCTGACATCCGCCTGGCCGGCGAACTGCTTGGCAAGCAGGCCGAGATGGAAAAGCTGCTGCAGCTGAAGAAGGGCGACATCTTCTCGTCCGAAAAGCTGACGGCCAGCACCAAGTCCATCACCGATCTGCTGGGCACCTACGGCTACGCGTTCACGACGATCAATCCGCAGCCCCAGGTTAATCAGGAAACGCGCGAAGTGGCGCTGACGCTGATGGTCGATCCAGGCCGTCGCGTGTATGTGCGCCGCGTGAACGTGGTGGGCAACAGCAAGACCCGAGACGAAGTGGTGCGCCGCGAAATGCGCCAGATGGAAAGCTCGTGGTTCGACAGCGAGAAGCTCACGCAGTCGCAGGCCCGTATCAACCGTACCGGCTACTTCACGGACACGAATATCACCACCGAGGACGTGGCCGGCGCGCCCGACCAGGTGGATGTCAACGTGAACGTGACCGAGAAGCCGACCGGCCAGATCAGCCTGGGCCTGGGTTTCTCGTCGACTGACAAGCTCGTGCTGCAAGCCGGCTTGCGCCAGGACAACGTGTTCGGCTCGGGTACCAGCCTGGGCCTGGACGTGAACACGGCCAAGTCGTTCCGGACCATCTCGCTGACGCAGTACGACCCGTACTTCACGGTGGACGGCATCAGCCGTTCCACGGACATCTACTACCGTACGTCCCGCCCGCTGTACTACACCGGCGACCAGGACTACAAGATTGTCTCGGCCGGCGGCGGCTTCAAGTTCGGCGTGCCGTTCTCCGAGAACGATACGGTGTTCTTCGGTATCGGTTACGAGCGTACCGAGGTGAATACCTCGGTCAACACGCCGAGCCAGTACACCGCGTGGTTGAACAAGATCGGCAAGAGCAGCGGCGACCCGATCAACAACTTCCCGTTCACGATCGGCTGGGCACGTGACCGTCGCGACAGCGCGCTGATCCCGACCAAGGGTCCGTACACGCAGGCCAACCTCGAAGTGGGCGTGCCGGGTGGCGATACGCAGTACTATCGCGCGAGCTTCCAGCAGCAGTACTTCTACCCGCTGTCCAAGGCGTTCACACTGGCCTTCAACGGCGAAGTGGCGTACGGCCACGGCTACGGCGACACGCCGTTCCCGGTGTTCAAGTACTTCTACGCCGGTGGTATCGGCTCGGTGCGCGGCTACCAGACCAGCACGCTCGGTCCGAAGGACCAGAACGGCAACCCGGTGGGTGGTGCGTCCAAGCTGATCGGTAACGTGGAATTCGTATTCCCGCTGCCGGGCTCGGGCGTGGACCGCACGCTGCGCCTGTTCACGTTCTTCGACTTTGGTAACGTGTACCAGGAAGGTGCACCGATTACGTTCAGCGACCTCAAGTACTCGACCGGCTTCGGCATGTCGTGGCTGTCGCCGATCGGCCCGCTGAAGGTCAGCATGGGCTTCCCGCTGAAGAAGGACGATACGGATCGCGTACAGCGATTCCAGTTCCAGATCGGTACCGCGTTCTGATCCCCAAAAAGGATTTGTTTCATGAAACTCCATACACCACTGATGAAATCCCTGAGCGCCGCCGCGCTGGCCGCAGCGGCCCTGTGCGTAGCCGCCCCGGCGATGGCTCAGGAGGCACGCATCGCCGCAGTCAACTCGGAGCGCATCCTGCGTGACTCGCAGCCGGCCAAGGTCGCACAGGTCAAGCTCGAGCAGGAATTCTCGAAGCGTGACCGCGAACTGCAGGACATGGCGCAGAAGATCAAGGGCATGGCCGACAAGCTCGACAAGGACACGGCCGTGCTCGCCGATTCCGACCGCCAGCGCCGCCAGCGTGAAGTGGCTGACCTCGACCGTGAGTTCCAGCGCAAGCAACGCGAGTTCCGCGAGGACCTGAATCAGCGCCGCAACGAGGAACTGGCCCAGGTGCTGGAGCGCGCGAACCGTGTGATCCGTCAACTGGCCGAGCAGCGCAAGTACGACCTCATCGTGCAGGAAGCGGTGTACGTCAATCCACGCATCGACATTACCGATGACGTGATGAAGGCGCTCAACGCCGGCAGCAAGTAAGCGGCGCGCGCTCGTTCGTCGCTGTCTCGTTTTTCAAGGAAGTACCGCCATGCAGACACCCACACTGGGTCAGCTCGCCACCGAGAACGGCGCGCAGGTTGTGGGTGATCCCGACCTCGCCGTGCGCGGCCTGGCGCCGCTCGACCAGGCCGGCCCCGGCGACCTGTCTTTCCTGTCCAATCCGCTGTACCTGCCGCAGGCGCTGGCTTCCAAGGCCAGCGCCGTCATCGTCTCGCCGGCCGACCTTGATCGTATACGCGCCGATGGCCAAGCCGACGGCCGCAACTGGCTGGTCGCCCGCAATCCGTATGTCTGCTTCGCCCGCGTGGCGCAGCGCTTCGACCGTGAGGCGAATGCGGATCCGCGCACTGGCATCGACCCGCGCGCGAGCGTGGCCGCGGATGCCGTGGTGCCTGCGTCCTGCTTCATCGGCCCCAACGTGGTGATCGAGGCTGGCGCGCGGCTGGGCGAGCGGGTGCGGGTCCTGGCGAATGCCTTTATCGGCGCAGGGGCGGAGATCGGCGACGATACGCTCATTTACGCGAACGTTTCCGTCTATCATCGTTGCGTGGTGGGTGCGCGCAACATCCTGCACAGCGGGGTGGTGGTGGGCGCGGATGGCTTTGGTTTCGCGCCGGACATCGGCCCGGCCGGGGTGGAATACGTGAAAATTCCGCAGGTTGGCCGCGCCGTGCTCGGCAATGACGTGGAAGTGGGCGCCAATACGGCCATCGACCGGGGCGCGATGGCTGATACGGTCATCGAGGACGGCTGCAAGCTCGATAACCAGGTCCAGATTGCACACAACGTGCGAGTGGGCGCGCATACCGTGATTGCGGGCTGTGCGGCGGTGGCCGGCAGCACCCGCATCGGGCGCTTTTGCGTGATTGGCGGATCGGCCAATTTCGCGGGCCATTTGAATATCGCCGACCGGACGACGGTGTCCGGCGGCACCTCGATTACCAAATCGATTACGAAACCCGGGGGGCATTACACCAGCGTGTTTCCGTTCACGACGCATGGCGAGTGGGAGCGCAATGCGGCCATCGTGCGCGGATTGTCCAAGCTGCGCGAGCGCGTGGTCACGCTGGAACGCCGCCTGCGTGGCCAGTCCGCCGGGTCCAAAACCACACAAGACGAAGAGAAATCATCATGACCGCATCCGACATCGACATCCGCAAGATCCTGAAGCTGCTGCCGCATCGGTACCCGATCCTGCTCGTCGATCGCGTGCTGGAGTTCGAGCCGCAGAAGCGGATCAAGACCCTGAAGAACGTCACGATCAACGAGCCGTACTTCATGGGGCACTTTCCCGATCAACCCGTGATGCCGGGCGTGATGATCCTCGAGGCGCTGGCGCAGTCGGCCGGCCTGCTGACCTTCGGCGCCGACATGGAGCGCAAGGAAGGCGCGCTGTATTACTTCGTGGGTATTGATGGCGCGCGCTTCAAGCGCGTGGTCTATCCCGGCGACCAACTGCACCTGAACGTGACCGTCGAGCGCTATATCCGTGGCATCTGGAAGTTCAAGGCCAGCGCCACCGTGGACGGCGAAGTCGCTTGCGAAGCGGAACTGATGTGCACGGTCAAACAGGCCGAAGGCTGATCGGCGCCGCCGCGCCCACACATGGGCCCCGTCCCGCGTGGCAACGCGCGGGACTCAACCGAATTCAGACCACAGGACAGGACGTATGACGCAAATCCATCCCAGCGCACTGGTCGACCCGAAGGCAGAGCTTGCCGCCGACGTGACCGTCGGTCCGTTTTCCATTATCGGTCCCAACGTGCGGATTGGCAGCGGCACCCGGATCGGCTCGCATACCACCGTCGAAGGCCATACCACCATTGGGGAAGGCAACCGCATCGGGCCCTACGCCTCGGTGGGTGGCACGCCGCAGGACATGAAGTACGCCAACGAGCCCACCCGGCTCGAGATTGGCGACCGCAACACGATCCGCGAGTTCACGACCATCCACACCGGCACGGTGCAGGACCAGGGCGTGACCAGCCTTGGCAACGACAACTGGATCATGGCCTACGTGCACATCGCGCACGACTGCCGCGTGGGCAACAACACGGTGTTCTCGAGTAACGCGCAGATCGCAGGCCACGTGGAAGTGGGCGACTGGGCCATTCTCGGCGGCATGAGCGGCGTGCACCAGTTTGTGCGCATCGGCGCGCATGCGATGCTGGGCGGCGCTTCGGCGTTGGTCCAGGACGTGCCGCCGTTCGTGATCGCCGCGAGCGACAAGAACGGCAACAAGGCCACCCCGCACGGTATCAATGTGGAAGGCCTGCGTCGCCGGGGCTTTGATGCCGGCCAGATCGCCGCACTGCGCCAGGCCTACAAGCTGCTCTACAAGTCAGACCTGGGTTTCGACGAGGCGCGCAGCGAGATCTCGGCCCTCCTGGGCCAGACCGATGTGGCCACCGGCGCGCCGCTGCGCGCCTTCGTGGAATTCCTGGCCGCGACGCAGCGCGGCATCGTCCGCTAAGCCGCGCCGCACATGATCCACGCCGCAGTGCAGGCCGATCCGCCCGCCCTCGCTCGGGGGAGTGTCAACAAGCGAGGCACGATTGCCATGGTCGCCGGGGAGGCTTCCGGCGATCTGCTGGCTTCGCTTCTGCTTGAAGGGCTGCATGCGCGGCTGGGCGAGTCCGTGGACTTTGCGGGTATCGGCGGCCGCCGCATGATGGCGCAGGGCTTTGTCTCCCACTGGCCGATGGAGACGCTTTCCGTCAATGGCTATGTGGAGGTGCTCGGTTCGCTGCGGGAAATCCTGGCGACGCGCCGGGCGATTCGCGACAAGCTGCTGGCCAATCCGCCGCTGTGTTTCATCGGCGTGGATGCTCCCGACTTCAATTTCGGATTGGAAGTGCCCCTGCGTCGCTCGGGCATTCCGGTCGTGCATTTCGTCAGCCCGTCGATCTGGGCGTGGCGCGGCGGGCGCATCCGCACCATCGCGCGCGCGGTGGACCACATCCTCTGCCTGTTCCCGTTCGAGCCCGAGATCTATGCCAAGGCCGGCATACCGGCGACCTACGTCGGTCATCCGCTGGCCGATGTGATCCCGATGGTGCCTGACGTCCAGGGCGCGCGGGAAAAGCTCGGCTTGCCCGAGGGCAAGCGCATCGTCGCGGTGCTGCCGGGCAGCCGGCAGTCCGAGGTGCGCAACCTCGGCGCGACGTTCTTTGCGGCCATGGCACGCATGCATCGCATGGACGGCAACCTGGCGTTTGTTCTGCCGGCAGCCAGCGCGCCGCTGCACGAGATCATCCGCGGGCTGCACGAGCGCTACCCTGAGATCGACTTGACGGTGGTGGACGGGCAGTCGCACCTGGCCATGGAAGCCGCCGACGTGGTTCTGCTGGCCAGCGGCACGGCCACCCTCGAGGCGGCACTCTACAAGAAGCCGATGGTTATCTCGTACAAGGTGCCCTGGCTCACAGCGCAGATCATGAAGCGGCAGGGCTACCTGCCTTACGTGGGCTTGCCTAATATTCTGTCAGGACGGTTCGTGGTGCCAGAACTGCTCCAGGACGACGCCACGCCCGAGGCACTGGCGCGCGAGACGCTGCTGCAACTGAACGACGAGAGCAATATTGCCTTCTTGCGAGAACATTTCACGACCATGCATGAGACGCTGAAGCGCGACACCGCGAACCTCGCCGCCGGCGTGGTGGTGGATCTCATGCACGAACGGGGTGTGCGCTGATGGCCAGTCAGAAAGCCGGAAAGGCTCCGTCGCCGCAGATGGGACTCGAACTGACCCAAACCGTCGCTGTCGTACGCCGTCTTTGCGGCGTGGATGAGGCCGGGCGCGGCCCGCTGGCCGGGCCAGTCTATGCCGCCGCGGTGATCCTGAACCCTGAACGGCAAATCCGGGGCCTCGCCGACTCGAAGATCCTGACCGCAGAAAAGCGCGAGGTGCTGTTCGAACGCATCTGCGAACGTGCGATCGGCTGGCACATCGCTTCGGCCTCGGTCGAAGAGATCGACTCGCTCAATATCCTGCACGCCTCCATGCTGGCGATGCAACGCGCGGTGGCGGGCCTGACGGCCAGCGGCGTCATGCCCGATCTGGTGCAGGTCGATGGCAACCGTTGTCCGCAGGTGCCGTATCCGGTCGAGGCAATCGTGAAGGGCGACGCCAAAGTGCGGGCCATTTCCGCTGCGTCGATCCTTGCCAAGGTGGCCCGCGACCGCGAGCTTCATGCACTGCACCTGGAATATCCCCAGTATGGCTTCGATGCCCACGTGGGCTATCCCACGCCGCAGCATCTGGCCGCGCTCGAGCAGTTCGGCGCGACACCGCATCACCGCAGCTCGTTCGCGCCAGTGCGGCGGGTGCTGGAGCGCGACGCGCTGCCTTTCTGAGACACATCCTTGAAGCACGTCACCTCGCGCGACAATGCGCTGTTCAAGCACCTGAAGGCCCTCACGGGGTCCACGCACGCGCGCCGCAAGGCGGGGCAGTCCGTGCTCGATGGCGTGCACCTCGCGCAGGCGTATGTGGCCGCGCGGGGGCAGCCGGTCAGTTGTGTCGTGTCAGAGCGGCACTACGATCATGCCGAAGTCCGTCCGCTGCTCGAGGGCATCGATCCGGACCGTGTCGTCCTCCTTGCGGATGCGCTGTTCGCGCAGATCACCAGTGTCGTGAACGGCATCGATCTGGTGTTGGTGATCGACACACCCGGCGGGCACCTGCCTTCCACGATCGACACGGATTGCGTGATCCTGGACGGGGTGCAAGATGCCGGAAATGTCGGCTCGATCCTGCGCAGCGCTGCCGCGGCAGGTATTCCGCATGCCTTCCTGACCACGGGCTGCGCGTTTGCGTGGTCGGTCAAGACCCTGCGCGCGGGCATGGGCGCGAACTTCCACCTCAACATCGTCGAGCATTGCACGCTCGGGATGCTCGAAAGCCGGCTGGCCGTGCCCCTGCTGGCGACGTCATCGCACGCCGACGCAGCCGTGTTTGACACCGATCTGCGTCAGCCGGTGGGCTGGGTCGTCGGCAACGAAGGCGCAGGCGTCAGTCCGGAATGGATGGCGCGCGTCTCGCGAACCGTCGGCATTCCGCAGCCGGGCGGCCTTGAGTCACTCAACGTGGCGGCGGCGACTGCTGTCTGCCTGTTTGAAGCGGTCAGGCAGCGCCGCGCGGCGTAGCGCTGACACCAGGAGTTCGGCCTCCAGCGCTACGGGACGATTCTCAAAATCTCAGTAGTTGTCGCGGTCGATCTTGATTTCCTGGAGGATCGTCGTGGCGATCTCCTCGATCGACTTGTGGGTCGAACTGAGCCACTTGATGCCTTCGCGGCGCATCATGGCCTCGGCCTCGTTGACCTCGTAGCGGCAGTTTTCCAGCGCTGCGTACTTGCTGCCCGGGCGCCGCTCGTTGCGGATCTCGGTGAGACGCTGCGGATCGATCGAGAGCCCGAAAATCTTCGGTTTGAACGCGTAGAGTGCCGACGGCAGGCGGCCGCGTTCGAAATCGTCCGGGATCAGCGGATAGTTGGCGGCCTTCAGCCCGTATTGCATCGCCAGATACAAGCTCGTCGGGGTCTTGCCGCTGCGCGACACGCCCACCAGGATCACATCCGCTTCTTCCAGGTTCTTGTGCGACTGGCCGTCGTCGTGCGCCAGGGAGAAGTTGATCGCCTCGATCCGGTTCTTGTAGGCCTCGGTGTCCGCATTCTGGTGGAAGCGGCCGATTGCGTGCGTGGACTTGAGTCCCAGTTCCTTTTCCAGCGGCTCGATGAAGGTCTGGAACATGTCCAGGATCATTGCCTTGGCGCGCCGCAGGGCCTTGTTGGCCTCCGCGTTGACCAGCGTGGTGAACACAATGGGCGGCACGCCCTCGTTGTAGAACGCCTCGTTGATCTTGCCGACGGCCACGTGGGCCTTTTCCGGCGTGTCCACGAACGGCATCCGCACCTTGCGGAAGCGCATTTCGAACTGGGCCAGAATGGAGTGGCTGAAGGTCTCGGCCGTGATGCCGGTGCCATCCGATACGATAAAAACCGTACGGACGGCAGGGCGATCGCCAGCGCTGGCGGTGGCCGGGGACGCGGCGGCGGGAGAGGCGGCAGGGCTTGCCGCCGGGCCGGGCGCAGGCGCCTGTTGGGGCGCATCAGGCGCTTCGGGAAGGGACATGTCTGGTCAATTATTTGAGGCAGCCACGCGAAAGTGCGGTGCGGCACGGTAGAATAGCGGCGATCTTTTCGCTAAGCAATTCCGCCCGCGCCGGTGCAGTAACGATTTGCAGCACAATTGTCGACAATGTGCGCCGCAGCATCCGCATGCACTTTGGAATGGTTTAGCCAAGCGATCCGCCGGGAACAGAACCCCAACAACATACCGGTCGGTGACACCGATTTCTTACTTTGTTTTTGAGGCTTTTATGACTAACCAGGCAGATAACGGCGCCTATGTGCTGCCGTTCGAGCAGTTGCGCATGCATGACGTGGAAACCGTCGGCGGCAAGAACTCTTCGCTGGGGGAGATGATCTCCCAGCTGGCAGAGGCTGGCGTCCGTGTTCCCGGCGGTTTTGCCACCACCTCGCTCGCGTTCCGCGACTTCCTGCAGCACAACGACCTGACCACCCGCATTTCGGATCGCCTGAAGACGCTCGACGTCGATGACGTGAAGGCCCTGGCTGAAGCCGGTGCCGAGATCCGCGGCTGGGTTGCCGCCGCCCCGTTCCAGCCGCGCCTGGAACAGGAGATCCGCGAACACTACGCCCGCGTGTCGGCCCGCGAAGGTGCCGAGGCATCGTTCGCCGTCCGTTCCTCGGCCACGGCGGAAGACCTGCCGGACGCCTCGTTCGCCGGCCAGCAGGAGTCGTACCTCAACGTCAGCGGCATCGACGACGTGCTCGACAAGATCAAGCACGTGTTCGCCTCGCTCTACAACGACCGTGCCATCTCGTACCGCGTGCACAAGGGCTTTGCCCACGATGTGGTAGCGCTGTCCGCCGGCGTGCAGCGCATGGTCCGTTCGGACCTCGCCGCGTCGGGCGTGATGTTCACCATCGATACCGAATCCGGCTTCCCCGACGTGGTCTTCATCACGTCGAGCTACGGCCTCGGCGAGACCGTGGTGCAGGGCGCCGTGAATCCGGACGAGTTCTACGTCTTCAAGCCGACCCTGGAACTGGGCAAGTACCCCATCATCCGTCGCTCGATTGGCTCGAAGCTGATCAAGATGGAATTCACGGGCCCGGGTGAGGCCGGCCGGGTGAAGACCGTCGACGTGCCGCCCGAGCTGCGTAACCGCTACTCGATCACCGACGCCGATGTGTCGGAACTGGCCAAGTACGCGATGATCATCGAGAAGCACTATGCCCGCCCGATGGACATCGAGTGGGGCAAGGACGGCAAGGACGGCAAGATCTACATTCTCCAGGCGCGCCCGGAGACGGTGAAGAGCCAGGCGGCCGGCAAGGCCGAGCAGCGCTTCAAGCTCAAGGGCACGGCGCCGGTGCTGACCAGCGGCCGCGCCATCGGCCAGAAGATTGGTACTGGCCCGGTCCGCGTGATCAACGATCCGTCCGAGATGGAACGCGTCCAGCCGGGTGACGTGCTGGTGGCCGACATGACCGACCCGAACTGGGAGCCGGTGATGAAGCGTGCCTCGGCCATCGTGACCAACCGTGGCGGCCGTACCTGCCACGCGGCCATCATCGCCCGTGAACTGGGCGTGCCGGCCGTGGTGGGTTGCGGCGATGCGACCGATTTGCTGAAGGACGGCACGCTGGTGACGGTATCGTGCGCCGAAGGCGACGAAGGCCGCATCTACGACGGCCTGCTCGAGACCGAGATCACCGAGGTCCAGCGCGGCGAGATGCCCGAGATCGAAACCAAGATCATGATGAACGTGGGCAATCCGCAGCTCGCGTTCGACTTCGCGCAGATCCCGAACCATGGTGTGGGCCTGGCCCGCCTCGAGTTCATCATCAACAACAACATCGGCGTTCACCCGAAGGCGATTCTCGACTATCCGCAGGTCGATGCCGACCTGAAGAAGGCTGTGGAATCGGTGGCCCGTGGCCACGCCAGCCCGCGCGCGTTCTACGTCGACAAGCTGGCGGAAGGCATCGCCACGATCGGTGCGGCGTTCTATCCGAAGCCCGTGATCGTGCGCCTGTCCGACTTCAAGTCGAATGAGTACAAGAAGCTGATCGGCGGTTCGCGCTACGAGCCGGACGAGGAAAACCCGATGCTGGGGTTCCGTGGCGCTTCGCGCTACATCGCCGAGGACTTCGCCGAAGCGTTCGAGATGGAATGCAAGGCCATGAAGCGCGTGCGCGACGAAATGGGCCTGACCAACGTCGAGATCATGGTGCCGTTCGTGCGCACGCTGGGCCAGGCCGAGAAGGTCATCGGGTTGCTCGCCAAGCACGGCCTGAAGCGCGGCGAGAACGGCCTGCGCATCATCATGATGTGCGAAGTGCCGTCGAACGCGATCCTGGCCGAGGAATTCCTGCAGTTCTTCGACGGGTTCTCGATCGGCTCGAACGACCTGACGCAGCTGACGCTGGGTCTGGACCGCGACTCCGGCATGGAACTGCTGGCCAAGGATTTCGACGAGCGCGATCCCGCCGTGATCTTCATGCTGCAGCGCGCCATTTCCACGGCGCTGCGTCTGGACAAGTACGTCGGCATTTGCGGTCAGGGGCCTTCGGACCATCCGGACTTCGCGGCCTGGCTGGCCAAGGAAGGCATCAAGTCGATCTCGCTGAATCCTGATTCCGTGGTCGAAACCTGGAAGCAACTGGCTTCGTAAGGCATTTGGCGTCACAATAGCGACAACTCATCCAAAGCGGCGCCCGGCTGAACCCGGGACGCCGCGTGGCACCGGCCCTGCGGCAGGTGTTGCAACAGCCCCCGCAGGCGCCTATGGCGCGGCGGGGGTTTTTTGTTTGGGAAAAGGAGCGGGATGTCGTCTTATTACATATGGTTCGCCGCGGCAGTGGTGCTGGTAATCGCCGAGATGGCGACGGGCACCTTTTATCTGCTGATGATCGCGGTGGGCGTGGTGGCCGGTGGCGTGGCCGCGCTTGCGGGCCTCGGCGAGCCGGCGCAGACGATCACGGCTGCGCTGGTGGCCATCGCGTGCATCACCGCCCTGCGGCGCACGCGCTACGGCACGCTGCGACGGGGTACGGCATCCACCGATCCCGATGTGAACCTCGATATCGGGCAGGAACTTGATGTGTCTGCCTGGGACCCCAATGGGCGTGCCCGTGTGCCGTATCGCGGCGCTGACTGGACCGTGGAATTGGCGCCGAATACCGAGCCGCTTCCGGGTCGCTTTCGCATTGTCGAAGTCCGGGGTGCCACGCTGATCGTCTCGCCGCGCTAATCCCTGCGCGGCACACATCCAATGACTAGTCGTATTCCTATTTGACGGGAGTTGTACATGCTTGCCTACCAGCTCGGGCTGTTTCCACTGATTCTGCTCATCGCGGCCATCGTGCTGATTGCCAAGGGCATCAAGATCGTGCCGCAGCAGCACGCATGGGTGCTCGAGCGTCTGGGCCGCTACCACGCCACGCTGACGCCAGGCCTGACGATCGTGGTGCCGTTCGTGGATCGCGTGGCCTACAAGCACATCCTCAAGGAAATTCCGCTTGATGTGCCGAGCCAGGTCTGCATCACCAAGGACAACACGCAGTTGCAGGTGGACGGCGTGCTGTACTTCCAGGTGACGGATCCGATGAAGGCATCCTACGGCTCGAGCAACTTCGTGGTCGCGATCACGCAGCTGTCGCAGACCACGCTGCGCTCGGTAATCGGCAAGCTGGAGCTGGACAAGACCTTCGAGGAGCGCGAGTACATCAACCACAGCGTGGTCAATGCGCTCGACGAGGCCGCCGCCAACTGGGGCGTGAAGGTGCTGCGCTACGAAATCAAGGACCTGACACCGCCGAAGGAAATCCTGCACGCGATGCAGGCGCAGATCACTGCCGAGCGCGAAAAGCGGGCGCTCATCGCGGCTTCCGAAGGCAAGCGGCAGGAGCAGATCAATCTGGCCTCCGGCGCCCGTGAGGCGGCGATCCAGAAATCCGAGGGCGAGCGGCAGGCGGCGATCAACAAGGCACAGGGTGAGGCGTCGGCGATCCTGGCCGTGGCCGAAGCCAATGCGCAGGCCATCGAGAAGATCGGTCATGCGATCCGGGGCGAGGGCGGCTCGGAAGCTGTCAACCTCAAGGTGGCCGAGGAATATGTTGCCGCATTTGGCAACCTCGCCAAGCAGGGCAACACGCTGATCGTGCCGGGCAACCTCGGCGAAATGAGTTCGATGATCGCCTCGGCGTTGCAAATCGTGAAAACCCAGCAGAAGGCCTGAGCGACGCTTTCTGAAGCGGCACGCCAGACAAAAAACGGAGGCACTGGCCTCCGTTTTTTCTTATTCCTTGTTGTCGCCCTTCATCAGGCGCGCCTTTTCGCGCTGCCAGTCCCGATTTTTCTCGGTTTCGCGCTTGTCGAACTGCTTCTTGCCCTTGCCCAGGCCGATTTCGCACTTCACGCGGCCACGCGTGTAGTGCAGGTTCAGCGGCACGAGCGTATAGCCGCGCTGCTCGACCTTGCCGATCAGCTTCTTGATCTCGTCGGCCTTCAGCAGCAGCTTGCGCGTGCGCACGGGATCCGGCGTCACGTGCGTGGAGGCACTCTGCAGCGGGCTGATATGGGCGCCGATCAGGTACATCTCGGCGTTGCGCACCACGACGTAGCCCTCCTTGATCTGCACGCGGTTGGCCCGGATGGCCTTGACTTCCCAGCCCTCCAGCACAATCCCGGCTTCGTAGCGTTCTTCGATGAAGTAGTCGAAAAAGGCTTTCTTGTTATCAGCGATGGTCATGCGTACGTGGTGGATTCCTGAGCAAGGCTGCCGCGCTGCGGCAAAGAGGGGAGCGACCGTTGCGGCGTCATCGAGGGGCGCCATGTGCGCCGGGGATGCCGTCGACCCGCGTGTCGGCTAAAATCGGGATTCTAGCAAACCCGCCCCGTTCGGGCCCAGCCCCTGGCGGCGCCCGCATCCGATTACATGGCAGACGTCCATAAATCCGTCCTGCTTGGCTATTCGGCCGAGCAGATGTATGACCTGGTCACCCGCGTGGAGGACTATCCCAAGTTCCTGCCATGGTGCGGTGGCGTGGAGATCTTCGAGAACACCGAGACCCTGCTTGACGCGAAGCTCCATATCCATTTCAACGGCATCAAGCAGTATTTCCATACCCGGAACGTGCAGGAGCGGCCCACACGCATTGATATGACGTTCGCGGACGGTCCTTTCAAGACCTTCAACGGCTCGTGGCGCTTTACGCCGCTGCGCGCTGACGCCTGCAAGATCGAATTTCACCTGCATTACGAGTTTTCGAGCGTCATTCTCGAGAAAATCATCGGTCCGGTGTTCAGCATGATCGCCAATACGTTTGTGGATGCCTTCGTCAAGCGCGCCGAGGTGGTCTATGCCAACAATGGCTGATGCGGGCGCCATGGTGCGGCTCTCGGTCTGCTACGCCAGGCCCGACGCGGTGTTCCTGAAGGAAGTCTCGGTGCCGGCCGGCACGAGCGTGGAGGGGGCGATTCGCGCCAGCGGCCTGACCGAGGCGTATCCCGAAGTGGATCCGACCACGGCCCGCGTCGGCATCTACGGCAAGCTCAAGACCGCGGAAACGATGGTTCGGGAGGGGGACCGGGTGGAAGTCTATCGGCCGCTGACCGCTGATCCCAAGCAGGCGCGCCGCAAGCGCGTGCAGAAGACCCGGGCCACCGGAACGCGCGAAGGCCTGAAATGGCTGCGCGGCGGGGGCGGGCAGGGGAGTTGACTGGGCGGGCAGCGCTGTCCGGCGCCCACCCTGTGCCTCAGCTGCAGTGCTGGGCCATCGACTGGCTAATTCTGTCGAGTTCGGCGGCGCGTTCGTCGCCGTTCAGGCGGTGCGCGGCGCCATCCGGGCCGGCCTTCGAGACGCGCATGCCTTCGCGCAGCCCCGTGGCGTAGTTCGACATCTCTTCGCAGCGCGTCTGGCGGGCGAGTTGCTCGCGTTCCTTGGTGGCAGCTTCCAGGTCGGCCTTGAGGCGCTCCTCACGCCGCTCGCGGAAAGCCTGCTCCGGATCGGTCCCGGCGGGCTTGTCCTTGCTCCGCGCGCTTACCTGGCGAGCCCGGGGCGCGTCGCCCGCGGGTGCCTTGGCGTCGGCTTGTCCGTCGACCTTCGTGGCAGTTTCGGCTTCCACCGGGCGATAGGCGCCTGCCGCGCGGCCGGGCGCCATCACGATGGCGCGGTCCGGCACGGAGGGCGGCGGCGGGACATCGCTATAGACCATGCGGCCGGTGCCATCCTTCCACTGCCATTGGGAAAAGGCCGTGGTGGGCACGGCAAGACTGGCGGCAACAAGCAGGTACAGCGCGGTCGAACGGTTCATGGCAAGAGTATCTGTGGCGTCTGGGCAGAAAATGCCAGGTTGGCGATGAAAACCGGACGGTAGGAGGGTTGACAACCATGTGACCCCCGCGTCATGCCCGGTAGTCTACGCAGACTTGTCCGTGGCGTGCAAGCGCACGGACCAGGCCACCCCGACGATCAGCAGCGCGATGGCGGCCAACTCCAGCGGCCTTGGCCAGCGGTGATCGAACACAAACCCGTATGCCAGCGCGAACAGCGTCTCAAAAACGATCATTTGCCCCGAAAGCGTCAGCGGCAGGCGGCGGCTCGCGATATTCCAGAGGTTGTTGCCAATAAGCGACGCCCCGAGTGCCACGGCGGCGTTGACCATCCAGAACCACTGCCACGCGCGGCCGCTGCCCGGGGCGGTCAACACCTCGCCAGCAAAGAGCCAGCCGATGCCGGCCAGCACCACCGAAACCAGCCCGGTGGACAGCCCGTACAGGGCTGACCATTCGTTCCCGCTGTAGTGCGGATGGCGCTGGAGGTAACGTGCGTTGTCCACGGCGTAGAGCGTCCAGCAGACCAGCGCGCCCGCCGCGCAGGCCACGCCAGCCAGCTTCTGCCACGCCGGACGGGCCAGGGCGCCCGCCGCCGTGCCGTGTGCACTGCCGCCCCCGGCAAACAGGTCGACATTGATGCAGGCGATGCCCGCCGCCACCACCAGCAGCGGCCAGACCAGCCGCGAGAGCGGCACTGCGCCGTGGTCGCGGCGGCCCATGATCGTGATGGAAACCGGCAGGATGCCAATGATCAGCGAGGTTGGCCCGACCCCGGCCAACTGCACGCCAAACGCCAGCAGCACGTAATAGAGCAGGTTGCCGGTGAACGCCTGGCGCAGCAGGGCGACGCAATCGCCCCGGGTTAGCTTTTTTGCGAGGCGCCGCATCAGCGGCAGCGCCGCCACGAAGGCGACGAGCCCATAGGCCAGGTACCGGCCAATGGCGAGTTCCCAGGGCGAAAACGCCGGCAGCAGCTTCGGCGCGATGAACACCATGCCCCAGAACGCGCCGGCCAGCAGCCCGCACAAAACGCCGATGCCCATCGGACTCCTGTTGTGATCTGTGGAAGGGAGGCCGAGAATAGCAAGCGGGATGCAAGAACGCATCAGCAAATCCTGCATTCCTGTATAATCTGCTTTTGCGCCTAGAGGATTTGCTATGCGTCTTGTCCAGAAAGCACTCACATTCGATGACGTGCTGCTTGTACCGGCCTATTCGGCCGTCCTGCCCCGGGATGTTTCCCTCCGCACCCGCCTGACCCGTTCGATCGAACTGAACATTCCGCTCGTGTCCGCCGCCATGGATACCGTGACGGAAGCCCGCCTTGCCATTGCGATGGCGCAGGCCGGCGGCATCGGCATCGTCCACAAGAACCTGAAGCCCGCCGACCAGGCCCGTGAAGTGGCGCGCGTGAAGCGCTACGAATCGGGTGTGCTGCGTGATCCGATCACCATTTCGCCGGACATGAAGGTCCGCGATGTGATCGCGCTGTCGCAGCAGCATGGCATTTCCGGCTTCCCGGTGCTCGAAGGCAAGACCGTAGTCGGCATCATCACCAACCGCGACCTGCGCTTCGAGGAAGAACTCGACGCCCCGGTGCGCGCCAAGATGACCCCGCGCGAAAAGCTTGTCACCGTGGCCGAAGGCGCCACGCTGGACGAGGCCAAGCGCCTGATGAACCGTCACCGCCTGGAGCGCGTGCTGGTGGTCAATTCCTCGTCCGAGCTGCGTGGCCTGATCACCGTGAAGGACATCCAGAAGGCCGTGGACAACCCGCTGGCCAGCAAGGACGATCACGGCCAGCTGCGCGTGGGCGCCGCCGTGGGCGTGGGTCCGGATAACGACGAACGCGTGGAACTGCTGGTCAAGGCCGGCGTGGACGTGATTGTGGTCGATACGGCGCATGGCCACAGCCAGGGCGTGCTGGACCGCGTGCGCTGGGTCAAGCAGAACTTCCCGCACGTGCAGGTGGTGGGCGGCAACATCGCCACCGGCGCGGCCGCGCTGGCGCTGGTCGAGCATGGCGCGGATGGCGTGAAGGTGGGCATCGGCCCCGGTTCGATCTGCACCACGCGGATCGTGGCCGGCGTGGGCGTGCCCCAGATCACCGCCGTCTCCAACGTGTCCGAGGCGCTCAAGGGCACCGGCGTGCCGCTGATCGCCGATGGCGGCATCCGTTACTCGGGCGATGTGGCCAAGGCCCTGGCGGCCGGCGCGCACACCGTGATGATGGGCGGCATGTTCTCGGGTACCGAGGAAGCGCCGGGCGAGGTGTTCCTGTACCAGGGCCGCTCGTTCAAGAGCTATCGCGGCATGGGTTCCGTGGGCGCGATGAAGGACGGCGCCGCCGACCGCTACTTCCAGGAAGACAACACCGCCAACGTCGACAAGCTCGTGCCGGAAGGCATCGAGGGCCGCGTCCCCTACAAGGGCTCGGTCATGGCGATCATCCACCAGCTCACCGGTGGCGTGCGTGCGTCGATGGGCTATTGCGGCAGCAACTCCATCGCCACCTGGCACGAGACGGCCGAGTTCGTGCAGATCACGGCTGCCGGCATGCGCGAATCGCACGTGCACGATGTGCAGATCACCAAGGAAGCGCCGAACTACCATATCGACTGATCCCGATATGGCCCGCCCGACCTGGGCATCACGGCCGCGCTGGCAACGTCGAGGTTGACGAGGCCGCGCGGCCGCGACGCAAGAAGCATCAGGAAAAAGGAGCGCCCATGAAAGTACTATTGCGAGCCGTGCTGTTCTTCGACGCCTTGCTAGACCTGCTGCTCGGCATCCTGCTGTTGCTGTCGCCGTTCACGACGCTGTATGCCGCACTCCAGTTGCCGCAGCCGCAGCCGGCCCTGTTCGGCCAACTGCTCGGCGTGGCGATGATCGGCTTGGCCTGGCTGCTGCTCCAGGCCGCCATCAACGGCCAGTTGACCGTGCCCGTGGCACGCACGGCGGGCCAGGTGAACCTGGTGAGCGCCGTACTGATCGTGGCGTGGACGCTGTTCCTCGACATGCCCGTGCAAGGCGCCGGCAAGGTCTGGCTGCTGACGCTGGCCGCTGTCATGCTGTTCTTCGCCGTGGTGCAGATGCCCGCCGCCAAGCGCGTGCGCCTGCGTGAGCGGGAGCAACTGGCCCAGCGCGAGGCTGAGCTGCGCGCCGCCCGGCATGGCGATGGCCCCGTGTACTATCCCGGCACGCCGGTCGATACCGTCGACCCCGCCGACCCGCACCAACAACCCGGCGCCGCCTACCCGGCACGCCCGCATGGATCCCCCGAATACCGGCGCGAGCCGGTCATCACCCCGCCACCCGGCTACGGTCCGGGCACCGAGGTCATGCCCGAACCCGAGCCGGAAGCTCTGCCAAACGCCCATCATGCACGACAAAATCCTCATCCTTGATTTCGGCTCGCAGGTCACGCAGCTGATTGCCCGCCGCGTTCGCGAGGCGCACGTCTACTGCGAGATCCATCCTAACGATGTGACCGACGAATTCGTCCGCCAGTACGCGCCGAAGGCCATCATCCTGTCCGGCAGCCACGCCAGCACCTACGAAGACCACCAGCTGCGCGCGCCGCAGGCCGTGTGGGACCTCGGCGTGCCGGTGCTGGGCATCTGCTACGGCATGCAGACCATGGCCGTGCAGCTGGGCGGCAAGGTGGAGTGGAGCGACCATCGCGAATTCGGCTATGCCGAGGTGCGCGCCCATGGGCATACCAGGCTGCTCGATGGCGTCGAGGATTTCGCGACGCCCGAAGGCCACGGCATGCTCAAGGTCTGGATGAGCCATGGCGACAAGGTGGCCGAACTGCCGCCGGGCTTCAAGCTGATGGCGTCCACGCCGAGCTGCCCGATCGCCGGCATGGCCGATGAGGCGCGCGGCTATTACGCGGTGCAGTTCCACCCGGAAGTCACGCATACGGCAAAGGGCCGCGAGATGCTCGAGCGCTTCGTGCTCAAGATCGCCGGCGCGAAGGCCGACTGGGTGATGCGCGACCATATCGCCGAA
This sequence comes from Cupriavidus sp. 2KB_3, assembly GCF_052115685.1. Lineage (NCBI taxonomy): Bacteria > Pseudomonadati > Pseudomonadota > Betaproteobacteria > Burkholderiales > Burkholderiaceae > Cupriavidus > Cupriavidus sp. 2KB_3. The sequence goes on along the minus strand of NZ_JBFRHD010000020.1, from coordinate 110,178 downwards.
GCCGTGGCCAAGATCCGCGAGCAGGTGGGTGACGAGGAAGTCATTCTGGGCCTGTCCGGCGGCGTGGATTCCTCGGTGGCGGCGGCGCTGATCCATCGCGCCATTGGCGACCAGCTGACCTGCGTGTTTGTCGACCACGGCCTGCTGCGCCTGGACGAGGGCAAGATGGTCATGGAGATGTTCGCGGGCCGGCTGCATGCCAAGGTAGTCCATATCGACGCCTCGGAGCAGTTCCTGGGGCATCTGGCCGGCGTGACGGACCCCGAGCAGAAGCGCAAGATCATCGGCCGCGAGTTTGTCGAGGTCTTCCAGGCCGAGGCCAAGAAGCTGAGCAATGCCAAGTGGCTGGCGCAGGGCACGATCTACCCGGACGTGGTGGAATCGGGCGGCACCAAGACCAAGAAGGCGACCACGATCAAGAGCCACCACAACGTTGGCGGCCTGCCCGAGACGCTGGGCCTGAAGCTGCTGGAGCCGCTGCGCGACCTGTTCAAGGACGAAGTGCGCGAGCTGGGCGTGGAACTGGGCCTGCCGCCCGAGATGGTGTACCGCCATCCGTTCCCGGGCCCGGGCCTGGGCGTGCGGATCCTGGGCGAGGTCAAGCGCGACTACGCCGAGCTGCTGCGCCGCGCAGACGCCATCTTCATCGAGGAACTGCGCAAGACCATCGCCACGGAGCAGGATGCCGCGGCGGGCCTGTGCGAGCCGCAGCAAGTGGGCAAGAGCTGGTACGACCTGACCAGCCAGGCCTTCGCGGTGTTCCTGCCGGTGAAGTCCGTCGGCGTGATGGGCGATGGCCGTACGTACGACTACGTGGTGGCCCTGCGCGCAGTGCAGACCACCGACTTCATGACCGCCCACTGGGCGCACCTGCCGTACGCGCTGCTGGGCCGCTGCTCGAACCGCATCATCAACGAGGTGCGGGGCCTGAACCGGGTGGTGTACGACGTGTCGGGCAAGCCGCCAGCGACAATCGAGTGGGAATAAGCCCAGGCCCTTCGAGGCCTGCGGAGAAGTGACATATCAACGGCCGGGGCGCAATCGTCCCGGCCGTTTTTCATTTCAGGACGCCAGGCACGATACGCGGCACCTGTGTGGTGCGTACGCCACGCCTGACAATCAAACCAAAGATAAATGTATCGGAATCATTACATGACATTACAATTGAAGACGAAATGCGAGTCATTCGCATTAGCATTTCCAATTCGTAACGAGAGATATCGCAATGTCTGTATGCGCCCGGCGCCGCGTTCGCGGCTCGCACGCCTTCCGCCTGACCACCTTTGCCTTGAGCATGCAAGCCGCCAGCGTCTCGCTGGCCCAGGAGCAGGCGCCTGCTCCTGCCCACCAGGAATTGCCGACGATCACGGTCCGGGGCACCAATCTGCCCGAATCGCCGACCGGCCCGGTACATGGCTTCGTGGCGAAACAAGCCGTGACTGCCACCAAGACCGACACGCCGATCATGGAGACGCCGCAGTCGATCACGGTCATCACGCGTGACCGGATCGAACTCACGGGTGCCCAGTCGGTGGCGCAGGCGGCAGGCTACACGGCCGGCGTCTCGGCGGCGGGGTTCGGCACGGACAACCGCACGGATTCGATCAAGATCCGTGGCACCGATTCCACGCAGTATCTCGACGGGCTGCTCAATGCCGTCGGCTTCTACAACAACACGCGCCCGGACCCGTACGCGCTGGAGCGCATCGAGATCCTGAAAGGGCCGTCAGGCATGCTGTACGGGCAGGGCTCGGTGGGCGGCGTGGTCAATCTCGTGTCGAAGCGCCCGCAGGCCGAGGCTGCGCGTGAAATTGGCGTGAGTTTCGGCAACTTCAACCGCAAGCAGATCCAGGCCGACTTTACGGGTCCGATCGACGCCGACGGCAAGTGGCTCTACCGCTTCGTGGCCATGGCGCGCGACAGCGATGCTTCGGTGGACTACGTCAAGGACAACCGCTACTACATCGCCCCGTCGCTGACCTATCGCCCGACGTCCGACACCAGCTTCACCTTGCTGGCCAACTTCCAGAAGGATGATTCGGGCTCGATGATCGGCTTCTTCCCGTGGCGCGGCACCCAGATCGAGAACCCGGCCGGCCAGATCCCGCAAAGCTTCTTCGTCAGCGAGCCCGGCTTCGACAAATACACGGCCGAGCAGCACGCCGTGGGCTACCAGTTCGAGCACAGGTTCAACGACACCTTTACGGTGCGCCAGAACCTGCGCTATTCGCACAGCACCGTCGACTACCGTAGCATCTACACGGCTGGCTACACCGGCGCCACGCATGGCTGGGTGCCGGGCAGCGACACCATGCTGCGCCGCACCATCTACCTGAACCAGCCGACGCTGAACCAATTGGCCGTCGACACGCAGGTGCAGTCGAAGTTCGGCACCGGCCCCGTGCGCCACACGCTGCTGTCCGGCTTCGACTACCAGAACAACGAGATCACGGGCCGCACCGGCGTAGGTGGCTTTGCCGCGCCGATCAACGTGTTCAATCCGGTCTACGGCAACTACCAGGCACCCACATCCACGCGCGACCTGGCACCGGCCAAGCAGATCCAGACCGGCGCCTACCTGCAGGACCAGATCGAATGGAACAAATGGCTGCTGATGCTGGGCCTGCGCTACGACTGGTCGCGCGCGGCGCAGGACAACACGCCGGCAGGGTCCCGTGACGACAACGAGCTGACCAAGCGCTTCGGCCTGATGTACCGCTCGGACTTCGGCCTGAACCCGTACGTCAGCTACGCGGAGTCGTTCCAGGGTCAGGCGGGCTTCAATGTGGACGGTGGCGCGTTCAAGCCGCTGCGCGGCAAGCAGTGGGAAGTGGGTGTCAAGTACCAGCCGCCGGGCAAGAACATGACGCTGACCGCCTCGCTGTTCGATATGCGCGAAGAAAACCGCAAGGTGGCCGGCGTGGTCAACGGCCTGCCCGGCACGGTGCAGGTGGGCGAGGCGCGTACGCGCGGCGCGGAACTGGAGGCGCTGGTGTCGCTGGGCCGGCTGGACCTGATTGCCACGTACACCTACCTGGACGCCAAGGTCATCGAAGGCACGGCTGCGGAGCAGGGCCAGCGGCTGGCAAGCATCCCGGCCAACATGGCGTCGCTGTGGGCCAACTACCGCTTCAGCCTGTTCGACATGCCGGGATTTATTGCCGGCGCGGGCGTGCGCTACAACGGCCCGTCGTACGATGGCACCGGCAACAACCGCGTGGGCGGCTTCACGCTGTTCGACGCCGTGCTGGGCTACGATCACGGCCCGATCCGCGTGTCGCTGAACATGAACAACCTGTTCAACAAGCAGTACATCAACACCTGTATTGCACGCGGCGACTGCTTCTTCGGCACGCAGCGCACCATCATCGGCAATGTGACATACCGCTTCTGATCGGCCGATCAGCCATGGCGAACGCCGGCTTGCCCAGGGCAGCCGGCGTTTTTTCTTGACCCTCGTCAGACAATCCATCCAATCAATCGGAACTGTCCTGGTCTGCTGTGACAATGCGTGGCACCACCCACTCCGGAGTGACACATGCCGTACTACGCAGGGCTGAAACAGATCGAGGATACGGACGTACGCAGGCGCACCATCGACGGGCTGAAGCGCCTGCGGCCCGCGCTGGCCGCTGCCATTCCACCGCGCACCGCCACCGACACACTGCTGCTGGCCACCTGGAATATCCGCGAGTTCGACTCGGGCAAGTACGGCTACCGTGACGAGGAGGCGTACTACTACATTGCCGAAATCCTGAGCCGCTTCGACCTGATCGCCATCCAGGAGGTGCGCAGCGGCCTCTATCCGCTCCAGCGGCTGCAACGGATCCTGGGTAGCTGGTGGGATTTCCTGGTGACTGACGTGACGCTGGGCACCTCCGGCAACGCCGAGCGCATGGCCTACCTGTACGACCGGCGCAAGGTCACGTTCACCGGGCTGGCCGCCGAACTGGTGCTGGCGAAGGAGAAGGGCGCGCCCGAGGAGCCGGTGCAGATGGCGCGCTCGCCCTATATCGCGGGCTTCCGGGCCGGCTGGGCTTACCTGACCCTCGCAACGGTCCACATCTACTACGGCAAGAGCGTGGCCGTGGACCCGCGCCGGCTGGCCGAGATCACGGCGTTCGCCCGCACGCTGGCCAAGCATGCAGGAAAGCTCTCCAGCGCGCCGCAATACGCGCCCGGCACCGCGCCGGAGGCGGACAACCTGATCGTGCTGGGCGATTTCAATATCTTCAACCGCAACGACGTGACCATGGAGGCCATGACCCGGGCCGGATTCGCCGTGCCGGAAGCCCTGCAGGCCGTGCCGGGCTCCAACGTCGACAAGAACAAGCATTACGACCAGATCGCCTACCTGAGCCGACTGGCCCACCTGGCGCCTACCGGTCGGGCCGGCGTGTTCGATTTCTACGAGCACGTCTACCGGCTCGAAGACGAGCCCACCTATGCGCGGCAGCGGGCCGCCAAGCCGGGGCGCGGCTTCAAGGAGTGGCGCACCTACCGGATGAGCGACCACCTGCCGATGTGGGTCGAATTCGGCATCGACGATGGCGATGCCTATCTCGACGGGCTGCTGTCGTAGCCGCCGGGGCCGCTGCCAGCAGGCCGGGCCGATTCGATCTATCCTCCCGTCTGCAGCACAGCAGCGGCACCGCCGCGCACCCCCACGACACCGCACCCCAAGGAGCCCAAATGGCCCTCTCGATGTATGACGTTTCGATCCCGCCGTTCATCCGCGCACTGAGCAATCTATCGGCGATTCTTGAAAAAGGCGCTGCCCACGCCAAGGCGCAGGGGATCGACGAATCCGAGCTGATTCAGACGCGTCTGATTGCCGACATGGACGCGCTGCCCGCCCAGGTGCAGCGCGCCAGCGACTCCGCCAAGGGCTGTGCCGCACGGCTGGCCGGGATCGAGATTCCGGGCTATGCCGATACCGAGGCGACGTTCCCCGAGTTGCAGGAGCGCATCGCCAAGACCATCGGTTTCCTGAAGTCGATCCGCCCCGAGCAATTGGAGGGCAGCGACACGCGCACCGTGGAACTCAAGCTCCGCAACGGCCCGGTCACCTTCGACGGCAAGAGCTATCTGCTTGGCTTCGCGCTGCCGAACTTCTATTTCCACGTGACCACCGCCTACGACCTGCTGCGCCACAAGGGCGTGCAGATCGGCAAGATGGACTTCCTCGGCGCGCCGCGCTGATTGCCGGCGTCAGTCCTGGTCGTCAGTGCCAGTCGTTAGTCCCACGCTGGCGCGAAGTCGGGGTTGGCCAGCCGCTCGCCCCGGTCCAGCGCGGCAATCTCGGCCATCTCGCCGGCTGTCAGCGTGAGCCGCGCCGCCGCGAGATTGCTCTCAAGGTTGGCGCGCCGGGTGGACGATGGAATCACCGCATAGCCCTGTTGCATCAGCCACGCCAGCGCCACCTGTGCCGGCGTGGCGTCTCGCACGGCGGCAATCCGCCGTAGCACGGCATCCTCCATCACCTTGCCGTAGGCCAGCGGCATATAGGCCGTCAGGTGAATCCCCTGTTCGCGCATGAACCCCGCCACCTTGCGGTTCTGCAGGAACGGATGCAGTTCGATCTGGTTCGTGGCGATGGCCGGCGCGCCAATGGCGTCGATGGCTTGCTTCAGGTGCCCGATGGTGAAATTCGACACGCCAATCGCACGCGTCAGCCCGGCGGCCTGGGCCTGCGCCAGCGCTTCCATGTACTCGGCCACCGGCAACGCGTCGCCCGGCGACGGCCAATGGATCAGCGTCAGATCGACCCGATCAAGCTTCAGTTTCTCAAGACTCGTCTCAAGGCTGGCGCGCAAGGCGTCGCGGCCCAGGTGCTCGGTCCAGATCTTGGTGGTCACGAACAGGTCTTCGCGCGGCACGCCGCTGGCGGCAATCGCCCGGCCCACTTCGGCCTCATTGCCGTAGATCTGGGCCGTGTCGATGTGGCGATAGCCCAGCTCCAGCCCCATCGTCACGGAATCGATGACCTGCTGGTCCTTGAGCCGGAAGGTGCCAAGGCCAAGTTGCGGAATCTGCATGAAGTTCTCCGATGAAAGGATGGATGGCGAAAAATCAATGAGACATCGCCCCGGCCGGCACATTGCCCGCACGGTGATCGATGCCGGCGGCGCGGTCCAGCCGGCCGCTCCATTCGGTCAGGCCCAGCGCCACGAGCACCACCAGCGCGCCGATCCACGGCGTATGCATCAGCCCCAGATGCTGGACGATCAGCCCACCCGCCCACGCCGCCCCGGCAATGCCGAGATTGAACGCGGCGATATTGAGGCCGGAGGCCACGTCCACGGCCTGCGGCGTGTGGCGCTCCGCCTGCTTCACCACGTAGACCTGCAGGCCCGGCACGTTGCCGAAGGCGACCGCGCCCCAGGCCAGCACCGTGGCCACCACCAGCCAGCGGTGCGGCGCGGTGAAGGTCAGCACGAACAGCACGGCGGCGAGTAGGAGAAATACGATGCGCAGCGCCGGAATCGGGCCATGCCGGTCGGCCAGCCGGCCACCCCAGATATTGCCCACCGCCACGGACACGCCATACACCAGCATCACCAGCCCCACGGCGCCGGCGCTGAAGCCCGAAACGTCTTGGAGAATCGGGGCCAGGAAGGTGAACGGGATGAACGAACCGCCGTAGCCGATGGCCGTCTTCGCATAGACCAGCAGCAGGCGCGGCTCGGCCAGTACCCGCGCCTGCTGCAGCAACGAGGCGGGCGGGGAATGGCGGATCTGCGAGGGCACGAACAGCAGGCTGCCGATAAAGGCGATCACGCCGAGGCCGGACACGGCCAGGAAGGTCTCGCGCCAGCCAAAATGCTGGCCGATGAAAGTACCCAGCGGCACGCCGGTCACCAGCGCCACGGTCAGCCCTGTAAACATGATGGCGATGGCGCTCGCGGCACGCTCCTTCGGCACCAGGCCGGTGGCGATGGTCGAGCCGATCGAGAAGAACACGCCGTGCGCGAGGCCGGTGAGGATGCGCGCCAGAATCAGCGATTCATAGCTCGGCGCCTTCCAGGCGAGCAGGTTGCCGGCGGTGAACAGCGCCATCAGCGAGAGCAGCAGCAGCTTGCGCGGCAGGCGGCCGGTGAGGGCGGTGAGCACCGGCGCGCCCACGGCCACGCCGAGCGCGTACAGGCTCACCAGCAGGCCGGCGGACGGCACCGAGATATGCAGGTCCGCCGCGATGGTCGGGATCAGGCCGACGATGACGAACTCCGTCGTCCCGATGGCAAAGGCGCTGATCGTCAGCGCCAGCAAGGCAATAGGCATGTCGAGCATCCTCAAGCAGGGTTTTTTCGATGGACGCAGTGTGCCGCGTGCTTTATTGCAGAAAAACCCCGTGATCAGCCAAAGATATTTGACTAAAATTCAAGAATGAAGCTGACCCTCGAAGAATTGCTCGCCTTTACGACCGTGGTGGACAGTGGCTCGATCACCGCCGCTGCGGATCAACTCGACCAGACCGTCTCCGGGGTGAGCCGGGCGCTGTCCCGGCTGGAAGAGAAGCTGGAAACCACGCTGCTGCGCCGGACCACGCGGCGGCTGGAACTGACCGAGGAGGGCGCGGCGATGCTCGCTCACGCGCGCCAGATCCTGGCGGCGGCCGATCTGGCCGAGGAGCAGATGGCGCTGCGGCGGCAGCGGCCGGCGGGGCGGCTGCGCGTGAACGCGGCATCCCCGTTCATGCTGCACGTGGTGGTGCCGCTGGTCGGCGCCTTCCGCGCGGCTTACCCGGAAATCGAACTCGAACTGAATACCAACGACCAGATCATCGATCTGCTTGAACATCGCACCGATGTGGCGATCCGTATCGGCACGCTGCGCGATTCCACGCTGCACGCGCGGGCGCTGGGCAGCAACCGCATCCGCGTGCTGGCCAGTCCCGATTACCTGAAGGCGCGTGGCGCCCCGGCCACCGTGGCCGAGCTTGGCGATCACACCTTGCTTGGCTTCACCCAGCCGGAGTCGTTGAATCGCTGGCCGCTGCGGGGCGAGAATGGCGCGGAAGTGGAGATTCGTCCGCAAATCTCGGCGTCGAGCGGCGAGACGCTACGGCAGCTGGCGTTGGCCGGGCAGGGCATCGTCAGCCTGGCGGACTTCATGACCGATGCGGACCGGCGCGCGGGCCGGCTGGTGCAGGTGCTGGAGGGCAGTACGATCGAGGTCCGGCAGCCGATCCACGCCGTTTACTACCTCAATACGCAGTTATCGGCCCGTATTGCCGTGTTCCTGGACTTCCTGCAGGAGCGGCTGGCGCCTTAGGTGGCCGTAGGCGGCCATCAGCGGGGCAGGGTGCGCCTTAGCGAAAACCCTAGTCCCTTGCTATACTAATGGGTTGCTCGTCGCTAGCCCCGCACAATGACTTACGCCGTCAAGGAAATCTTCTACACGCTGCAGGGCGAAGGCGCCAACGCCGGCCGCGCTGCGGTGTTCTGCCGTTTCTCGGGTTGCAACCTGTGGACCGGCCGCGAAGAAGACCGGGCGCGTGCGGTCTGCCAGTTCTGTGACACCGACTTCGTCGGCACGGACGGCACGCGCGGCGGCAAGTACAAGACCGCCGAGGAGTTGGCGGCCGTGGTGGCCTCGGAATGGCCCCAGGGCCCGGGCAGCGCCGGCGGCAAGCCGCTCGTGGTCTGCACCGGCGGCGAGCCGCTGCTCCAGCTGGACGCGCCGCTGATCGACGCGCTGCACGCGCAGGGCTTCGAGATCGCCATCGAGACCAACGGTACGCTGCCCGTGCCAGACGGCATCGACTGGGTCTGCGTGAGCCCCAAGATGGGCGCGGATCTCGTGGTGACGCGCGGAGACGAACTCAAGGTTGTCATCCCGCAGGACGGCCAGGACTTCGCGGCATACGAGCAACTGGATTTCCGCTATTTCATGGTGCAAGCCATGGATGGCCCGCTGGCCCGGCAGAATACGGCCGCAGCGGTGGAATTCTGCCAGCGCCACCCGCGCTGGCGCCTGTCGCTGCAGACCCACAAGCTGCTTGGCATTCGCTGATCCATGACCAAACAAGTCTCCATCACCCGTCGCCTGGAGTTCGATTCCGGCCACCGTATCCCTAGCCATGGCGGCCAGTGCCGCAACATCCATGGCCACCGCTACCGCCTGGACCTGACCCTGTCGGGCGAAGTCCTGCACAAGGAAGGCGCCTCCGACGACGGCATGATCCTCGACTTCGGCGACATCAAGACGCTCGCCAACGAGTATCTGGTCTCGAAGTGGGACCACGCCTTCCTGATCTACCGGGGCGATACGGCGCTGCTGAACTTCCTCCAGTCGATGGACAACCACAAGACCGTGGTGCTCGAGTCCATTCCCACGGTGGAGAACCTTGCCCAGGTGGCGTTCGACATCCTCGCGCCCGTGTTCAAGGACTGTTTCGGCCACCATCTGCAACTGACCCGCCTCGTGCTGTTCGAAACGCCGAACTGCTGGGCCGAAGTCAGCGCGCCGGTGCGCCTGCCCGCCCAGGACTGATCCGGGCCGATGTCCGATCCGATGTCCGATCTGCTGCCCCAGACCTTCCCCGATGCCGATTCGCGCGACCGCTTCTACATGAGCGCCGCGCTGGAAGAGGCGCGTCTGGCGGAAGCTGCGGGCGAGGTGCCGGTGGGTGCCGTGGTGGTCTGGAACGACAAGATCATCGCGCGCGGCCACAACCTGCCGATCCGCTCGATGGACCCGTCCGCCCACGCCGAGATGCAGGCCCTGCGCGCCGCCGCCCAGGTGCTCGGCAACTACCGCATGCCCGAGTGCGAGCTATATGTGACGTTGGAGCCCTGCGCGATGTGCTCGGGCGCCATCCTCCATGCCCGTCTGCGCCATGTGGTGTTCGGCGCGACTGACCCCAAGACCGGCGCGGCCGGCAGCGTGGTGGACCTGTTCGCGCAGGCCACGCTCAATCACCAGACCACGGTGGCCCGGGGTGTGATGGCCGACGAATGCGGCCAGATGCTGCGCGATTTCTTTGGCGCGCGGCGCCGTGCGCAGAAGTCGGCACGCGTTAAAATTGCGGCTCCAGATTCCGGTGCAGAGCATTAAGGTTCATGAGCGAATCGATTGAAGTCCGTCTGATTGCGTCGTCCGGCTATCCCCATGACGTGGCGATTGCGGCACGCGGATGCGCCTGGCTCAAGCATCACGGCTATCACGTGGGCAATGCCGACGTGCTGGCGCGCCGCTACCTGCGCTTCGGCGGGACGGACGCCGAACGGCTGGCCGACCTGCACGCCATCGGCACCGGCGCGCAGCGCGAACTGACGCTGGCCGTGCGCGGCGGCTACGGGCTGGGGCGGCTGCTTGGCAAGATCGATTTCGCGCGGATTGCCGACCGGGCGCGTGCCAGCGGCACGCCCATCGTCGGGCATAGCGATTTCACGGCGTTCCAGCTGGCCTACCTCGCTGCCACCGGTGGCGTGACGTTTGCCGGCCCGATGCTGCTGGCCGACTTCGGCGCCGAGCCGGTGGACGCGTACATGTGGCAGCACTTCGAGGCCATCCTGCGCGACCCGGCCTACACGGTGACGGTGGAGGCGCCGCAGACGCTGGCCCGGCCCGTGGCCGTGGCCGGCACGCTCTGGGGCGGCAACCTCGCCATGCTGTGCAGCCTGCTCGGCACCCCGTACATGCCGAAGATCGACGGCGGCATCCTGTTCCTCGAGGACATCAACGAGCCGCCGTACCGCATCGAGCGGATGCTGCTGCAACTGGCGCAGGCCGGCGTGCTGGCCCGCCAGCAGGCGCTGGTGCTGGGCGATTTCTCCAATTACCGCACCACGGACTACGACAACGGCTACGACATGGGCGCCGTGTTCGACTACGTGCGTGCCGAAGTCGGCATTCCGGTGCTGACCGGCCTGCCGTTCGGCCACTGCCCGCGCAAGCTGACGCTGCCGGTGGGCGCGCAGGCCCGGCTGACTGCCCAGGCGGACGGCTTCACGCTGGCCCTGTCCGGCTACCCGACGCTGTAACGACGTCACAGCGAACGTCACACCGCGCCCGCAATCCGCACCAATCCCTGCCAATTCCCGCTAGCGGCCCGTGAGTGGTAAAATCTCGGGTTATTTCCGCATTTTTGCCAGGCCGGACGCGCTGATGGGCAGGTCTTCCACGCGATCCCCCAGCCCTGGCAGGCCCGGGCCCGCCCGGGCGGCGCAGGCGCCCCGCGCAGCCTCCCTCTACGCACCCATACGCATTCAAAGGTTCCAGACGTGCTTTCTACCGCAAACATCACCATGCAGTTCGGCCCCAAGCCGCTGTTCGAGAACATCACGGTCAAGTTCGGTGAAGGCAACCGCTACGGCCTGATCGGTGCGAACGGCTGCGGCAAGTCCACCTTCATGAAGATCCTTGGCAGCGACCTCGATCCCTCGTCGGGCCAGGTCATGCTGGAGCCGGGTGTGCGCCTGGGCAAGCTGCGCCAGGACCAGTTCGGCTATGAAGACAACCGCGTGCTGGACGTGGTGATGATGGGCCACACCGAGATGTGGGCCGCCGCGAGCGAGCGCGACGCCATCTACGCCAATCCGGAAGCCACGGATGAGGACTACATGAAAGCGGCCGAGCTGGAAGCCCGCTACGCCGAGTTCGACGGCTACACCGCCGAGGCGCGCGCCGGCGAACTGCTGCTGGGCGTGGGCATTCCCACCAGCCAGCACCAGGGCCCGATGAGCGACATCGCCCCCGGCTGGAAGCTGCGCGTGCTGCTGGCGCAGGCGCTGTTCTCGAACCCGGACGTGCTGCTGCTCGACGAACCGACCAACAACCTGGACATCAACACGATCCGCTGGCTGGAAGACGTGCTCAACGAGCGCAATTCCACGATGATCATCATCTCCCACGATCGACATTTCCTGAATTCGGTGTGCACGCACATGGCCGACATGGACTACGGCACGCTGAAGGTCTACCCGGGCAACTACGACGACTACATGGAAGCGTCGATGCAGGCCCGCGAGCGCCAGCTGGCCGCCAACGCGCGTGCCAAGGAGCGCATCACGGAACTGCAGGACTTCGTGCGCCGCTTCTCGGCCAACAAGTCCAAGGCCCGCCAGGCCACGTCGCGTGCGAAGCAGATCGACAAGATCAAGGTGGAGGACATCAAGCCGTCGTCGCGCCAGAACCCGTTCGTGCGCTTCGAGTTCGAGAAGAAGCTGCATAACCTGGCGGTGGAGGTGGAGGGCATTACCAAGACCTACGACCGCAAGATCATCAACAACCTGACGCTGGCCATCCAGGCCGGCGAGCGCGTGGCGATCATCGGCGAGAACGGCGCCGGCAAGACCACGCTGCTGCGCAGCCTGCTGAACAATATTGTCCAGACTGGCGTGCAGCGCGGCGTGGAAGTGGACCGCGGCGAAGTGAAGTGGGCCGAGAACGCCAACGTCGGCTACATGCCGCAGGACACGTACGAAGAATTCCCGGTGGACCGCGACGTGATGGACTGGATGAGCCAGTGGACGCAGGCCGGCGACGACGACCAGTCGCTGCGCGGCACGCTGGGCCGGCTGCTGTTCTCGGCCGACGATATCAAGAAGAACGTCAAGGTGCTGTCCGGGGGCGAGAAGGGCCGCATGATCTGGGGCAAGCTGATGCTGGGCCGCCATAACGTGCTGGCCATGGACGAGCCGACCAACCACATGGACATGGAGTCGATCGAGTCGCTGCAGATCGCACTGGACAAGTTCACCGGCACCCTGATCTTTGTTTCGCACGACCGCGAACTGATTAACGGCCTGGCCACGCGTGTGATCGAAGTCCGCACGGACGGCACGATTACCGACTACCTCGGCACGTACGATGAGTACCTGGAGTCGCAGGGTATCGCGGCTTAAGGGAATACTGAGCCGGAACGCCGAGCCGGAACGCCCCTCTCCTGTGGGGGAAGGGCGTTGTTCTTACCTGGCGGCCACTCCCTGCGCCGTCAGCATTGCATCCAGCTGATCCAGAATCGCCCTTGCGGTGATCTCTCCCTTGGCCTTTTGCAAGGCCGCGCCCAGTGCCTCGCGCAACGCGGCCAGTTCGGCCACCGTTCCCGCCTTTTCCACCTTCACCTGCAAGACGTAGCCGCGCAATCCAAGATGATTGCCGATCACATCGGTATAGAAGTGGTAAAGCTGCTTGTAGCCGTCCGCGCCGCCCACTGCTACCGGCGTCGGGGCGATGGCGGTATCGGCGAGCACGTCGTCGAGTCCCTTGCCGAGTGCTGAATACGCCGCAAACAGATTGGTTTCCGGCGGGCCCGAGCGGGCCGGGCGTTGTGTGGTGGCGGTCACCGGCGCGGCGACGGGTTTGGCCGCTTCCGAGGTATCGGCCACCACCAGCCCCAGTTCCACCAGCGTGTCCAGCGCTTCCTCCCCGACCCCCATCCCGCCCACCTGCGCCAGCAATGCCGATTTGCGGCGTTCGCCATTCACGATAAGCAGCAGCGCGCGCAGCTTGTGATCGAGCTTGCGGGCACGCGTGCGGATCTCCTCCTGACCTGCCTCCGTCTTCTGAAAGACCGGATCGACCATGTCTCGCTCCTCTTTTCTTTGTTTTCGATGGGCGGCATGCGCCCGGAATCAAACAAAATCCGAGTTGGCATTCCGCTCTACAATGTGAGGCACCCTAAAAGTAACAAAAAATTGCAACCGCCGATTCACCTATCGAGAACTGTGGCCATGCAACAACGAGACAAACTTTTCATCAACGGCAAGTGGATTCAGCCCCATGGCAGCGGGCTGATCGATGTGATTCATTCCGCCACCGAGGCGGTAATGGGCAAGATTCCCGAGGGCGACGCCCGGGACGCCGAGGACGCCATCGCCGCCGCGCGGGCCGCCTTCGAGGGCTGGTCCAACACGCCGTCGGCCGTGCGCGCCGGCTATATCCGCAAGATCGCCGAAGGGCTCAAGGACCGTACCGAGGAACTGGCGCAGCTGATTGCCGGCGAAGTGGGCATGCCGATCAAGCTGGCGCGGGCCATCCAGGTGGGCGGGCCGGTCTATAACTGGGGCCAGGCCGCCTCGCTGCTGGAGCAGTTCCAGTTCGAGGAGCAGGTCGGCAATTCGCTGGTGGTGCGCGAGCCCGTGGGCGTGGTGGCCGCCATCACGCCGTGGAACTACCCGCTGAACCAGATCACGCTGAAGGTGGCGCCGGCGCTGGCCGCCGGCTGCACCGTGGTGCTCAAGCCGTCCGAGGTGGCGCCGCTGAACGCCTTTGTGCTGGCCGAGGTGATCGAGGCCGCCGGCCTGCCGCCGGGCGTGTTCAACCTCGTCACCGGCTATGGCCCGATCGTGGGCGAAGTGCTGGCCAGCCATCCGGAAGTGGATATGGTGTCGTTCACCGGCAGCACGCGCGCTGGCAAACGCGTGTCCGAGCTGGCCGCGCAGTCGGTCAAGCGCGTGGCGCTGGAGCTGGGCGGCAAGTCCGCCTCGGTGATCCTGGACGACGCGGACCTGCCGCAGGCCGTCAAGGGCACCATCAGCGCCTGCTTCCTGAACTCGGGGCAGACCTGCTCGGCCCATACCCGCATGCTGGTGCCGCGCGCCCGCTATGACGAGGTCAAGGCTATCGTCGCGAAGGTGGTGGAGAACTTCACGCTCGGCGACCCGCTGGCGGAGACCACGCGTCTCGGCCCGCTGATCTCGGCCGTGCAGAAGGAGCGCGTGACGGGCTATATCCGGCGCGGGCTGGAGGAGGGCGCCGAACTGCTGGCCGGCGGCCCGGATGCCCCCGAGGGGCTCGGCAAAGGCTTCTTCGTGAAGCCGACGGTGCTCGGCAACGTTGATCCGAAGGCGACCGTGGCGCAGGAGGAGATCTTCGGCCCGGTGCTGACCGTGATCTGCTATGACACCGAGGAAGACGCCGTGCGCATCGCCAATGACAGCGTCTACGGGCTCGGCGGCGGGGTTTGGTCCGGCGATGAGGCCCGTGCGATCCGCGTGGCGCGCCGCATCCGTACCGGGCAGGTGGACATCAACGGCGGTCCGTTCAACATGAACGCGCCGTTCGGCGGCTTCAAGCAGTCCGGCAACGGGCGCGAGGCCGGCAAGTACGGACTCGAGGAATTCCTCGAATACAAGTCGCTGCAACTGAAGAAGCCCGCCTGACGGGCGCTTCCTGACGTTGCATCGCATGCCCGGCGCGTCCGGGCATTTTTTTCTGGCGCCGGAATCTGCGATGCTTCGGTCTTTGATCGACCCCAATATTTCGGAGAAATACGATGCGCTGGTGGAAACGGCTCGGCGGCTGGCTGCTCTCGCTCCTGTTGCTGCTGGCGACGGGCGCCGTGGGCGGCTATGCCTGGTATCGCCAGGCTTCGCAGCCGGACACGGCCGGCACGCTGATCCTGCCCGGCCTGCATGACCGCGTGGTGGTGGTGCGGGACCGCAACGCCGTGCCGCACATCCAGGCCGCCCATGCGCTGGACGCCTACTACGCGCTCGGCTACGTCCACGCGCAGGACCGGCTCTGGCAGATGCAGATGAACAAGCGCGTGGTGGCGGGCCGGCTGGCGGAAATCCTCGGGCCGGGCGCGCTGGACACCGACCGCTTCCTGCGCACGCTGGGGGTGCGGCGCAATGCCGAGGCCATCCTGGCGCAGACTTCCCCCGAGACCCGCGCCGCGCTGCAAGCCTATGCCGATGGCGTGAACGCGTTCATTGACACACGCAAGTCCGCGCTGCCGCCCGAGTTCCTGATCCTCGGCACCAAGCCGGAGCGCTGGGAGCCCGCCGACACGCTCGGCTGGCAGACCATGATGGCGTGGGATCTGGGCGGCAACTGGACGCAGGAAGTGCTGCGCATGGGGTTGGCCCAGCAGCTGCCCACGTCCCGCATTGCCGAGATCCTCGCTCCCTATCCGGGCGATCCGCCGCTGCGCACCATGGACTACGCGGCCTTCTATCGCCATCTCGCGCCCGTGGCCACGGCCATGGCGAGCGTGGTGGAGCGGGCGCCGGCAGGCTATGTAGAGGGGATGGGATCGAACAACTGGGTGGTCTCCGGCGCCCACACGGTCAGCGGCAAGCCCTTGCTGGCCAATGATCCGCACCTGGGGCTGCAGGCGCCGTCACTCTGGTATTTCGCCCAGATGCAGGCGCCGGGGCTCGACGTGACCGGCGCCACGCTGCCCGGCATTCCGCTGGTCGTGCTCGGCCATAACGCGCGCATTGCCTGGGGTTTCACCAATACCGCGCCGGACGTGCAGGACCTCTATATAGAAAGGATCGATCCGGCGCACCCCAACCGCTACCAGACGCCGGACGGCTGGGCGGAGTTCGAGACCCGCACCGAGACCATCCGCGTCAAGGGTGCCCCGGACGTGGCCCTGACCGTCCGGGCCACGCGCCACGGCCCGGTGCTGTCCGACGTGGCCGAGCCGCTGACCGTCGCCGCCAAGCCGCTGGGCGCCCAGTACGTGGTGGCGTTCCAGTGGACCGCGCTGCGGCCCGACGACAAGACTTTCGAAGGGGGCCTGAAGCTGGCCGCCGCGCGCGACTGGAACACCTTCCTGGCGGCGATGCGCGACCTCCACGCGCCGCAGCAGAACATCGTCTACGCCGATGTGGACGGCAATATCGGCTATATCGCGCCGGGCCGCGTGCCGCTGCGCCGGGCGGACAACGACCTGAAGGGTCTTGCGCCGGCGCCGGGCTGGGATGCGCGCTATGACTGGACCGGCTTCGTGCCGTTCGACGCGTTGCCGCGCCGCTTCAACCCGCCGGACGGCATGATCGTGACTGCCAACCAGAAGATCGTGGCCGACGACTACCCGTACTTCATCACCAGCGAGTGGACCGTGCCGTACCGCCACGACCGCATCCGCGCGCTGCTGGAGGCCACGCCGCGCCATACGCCGGACAGCTTCGCCGCCATCCAGAAGGACGTGGTCTCGCTGGCCGTGCGCGATGCCTTGCCGCTGCTGCTGGCCGCCCCCGTGGCCAGCGACGCCAAGCGCCCGGACCGCGAGCGCGCCCTGTTCGAGGCCCTGCGCAAGTGGGACGCCACCATGGCGGCGGACCGCGCCGAGCCGCTGGTCGCCACCGCGTGGCTGCGCGAGCTGTCGCGCCTGCTGTTCGAAGACAAGCTGGACGAGACCCAGTTCAACCGGCTCTGGGACCAGCGCAACGTACAGTTGCCGATGCTCAATGCGCTGCGTGCCCCGCGCGGCGCCGGTGCGTTCTGGTGCGACAACACCCGTACGCCGGCGCACGAGACCTGCGCCGAAACCATCGGCCTGGCCTGGCAGCGCGCCATCGCCGACCTGGACGCCCGCTATGGCAGCAATCCGGAAGAATGGCGCTGGGGCCAGGCCCATACCGCGCGCGCCGAGCACAAGCCGTTCGGCAAAGTTTCGTACTTGTCAGGGTTTTTTAACGTGCGCGTGCCAACCGGTGGTGATACGTATACGGTGGATGTCGGCCGCCACAGCCTGCGTGACGAGGCCGCACCTTTCGAGAGCGTACATGCGGCCAGCCTGCGCGCGATCTATGACCTTTCAGATTTGTCCCATTCCCGCTTCATGACGTCGACGGGACAATCGGGCAATGCCTTGTCTCCGCACTACCGCGACTGGACCGAGCGGTGGGCGGCCGTACAGTTCATTACGATTGGCGCGCCACGCCGCAATCCCGGCGGCGACGCGTTCGACACACTGGTGCTCCGGCCAGCCGGCGCACCCTAAGCTTCAGGAGAGTTGACGATGACCGAGACCCGACGCCGCACCGACGTAATCCAACATGTGCCGTTCGAGCATGCCGGCGTGATTGCCAATGCCGTGCGCGACCGCGGGCACGAGATCCGCGTGTTCCAGGCCGGCGTGGACGACCTGACGCTGGTCGCGGCCGATCCGGCGGACCTGCTGGTGGTGCTGGGCGGGCCGATCGGGGTCTATGAAACCGAGGCCTATCCGTGGCTGGGGGCTGAGATCGCAGTCATCCGCGAGCGGCTCGGCACGCGGCGGCCCATGATCGGCGCCTGCCTGGGCGCGCAGTTGATCGCGGCGGCGTCTGGCGCGCGGGTCTATCCGGGCACGCGCGAGATTGGCTGGGGGCCGGTCACGCCGACCGAAGCCGGCCTGCGCTCGCCGCTCGCGGCCCTGGCGGACGCGGACTGGCAGGTGCTGCACTGGCACGGCGACACCTTCGACCTGCCGGCCGGCGCCGAACTGCTGGCCTCCACCGCCGGCACGCCGCACCAGGCGTATGCGATCGGCCAGCACGTGCTGGCGCTGCAATTCCACCCCGAGGTGCTGCCCGGCGACATCGAGACCTGGCTGATCGGCCATACCGTGGAGCTGGCCAAGGCCGGCATCGACCCGCGCACCATCCGCCGCCGTACGGCCGAGATCGGCGCCACCGTGGCGGCCGCCGGGGAACGCATGTTCATGCGCTGGCTCGACGAGGCCGGGCTGTGACGGTGCCGGTGATCGACATCGCCATTGATGCCTTGCTTGCGGGCAAGGTGCGCCCGTTCGGCCCGAAGGCAGTGCCAAGCGGCATCGACAAGCAGTTGCAGGACGGCCCGCTGCGCGTGACCACGCTCGGGTTGGCCGGGGACGAGCAGGGCGATCCGCGCCATCACGGCGGCCCGGAAAAGGCCATCCACCACTATCCGCGCGACCATTACCCGGCCTGGACGGCCGAACTGGCCGCAGAGGAGGGCGTGACCGTGACCGATGTACTGTCGCGCCCTGGTGCCTTCGGCGAAAACCTGAGCACCCGGGGTTTGACGGAGGCGGACGTGTGCATTGGCGACCAGTTCCGGCTCGGCTCGGCGCTGGTGGAGGTCTCGCAGGCGCGACAGCCATGCTGGAAGCTCAATCACCGCTTTGGCTACGCCGGCATGTCGCGCGCGGTGCAGCAGAGCCAGCGCACGGGCTGGTACTACCGGGTGATCGAGGAGGGCGAGGTACGCGCCGGGGACCGGCTGGTGCTGGCCGCGCGGCCCTATCCGCAATGGACCCTGCAGCGGCTGCTGCACGTGCTCTATGTCGACCGGCTCAACCATGCGGCGCTGGCCGAGATGGCGGAACTGGCGCCGCTGGCGGAAAGCTGGAGAAAACTCGCACGCGAGCGCGTGGCGCGGCGCGAGGTCGAGGATATGGAGAAGCGACTCACCGGGGCCAGCCCCGGCGCTGTCAGCCCTGGTTGAAGCGGCGCGCGGTACCCTCGCGCGTGATGCGGTCCCAGATCACCTGCTTTTCGGCATCGGAGTAGAACACCCAGTTGCTGACCTCGGCGGCGGTGCGGCCGCAACCCTGGCAGATCTCATCGAACAAGGTGGAGCAGATGCCGATGCAGGGGCTGTCGGGCCGGTCGCTGAGACCCTGGGCTTCGGTAATGTCGGACGGTTCGGCAGGCATGCAGAGGCGGGGCGGGGACGGCAGGAACGATTGGGGGGCCATTATACCGGCCGACGCCGCGGCGCCCGGGTGTGCTGCCTAAGGCTCAGGATGTTCAACTACCCATCAGGTCATTGAGCGAACAGGCGGTGCCGGCTACGCTGGGTGGAATCGAATTCGTCCCATGCCGTATGTTCTGGAGCCTTGCCATGCCTGAATCGACCGTGGACCCGCGCCTGGCCGCGATGGTGGCGTCCGTGCTGATGGAATCGCCGGTGGCGCGCACGCTGGGCATCCGCCTGGATGCGCTGGCGGTAGACCGCGTGGAGCTGGTGCTGCCGTTCAGCCCGAACAACGTCACGGTGCGCAAGGTCGTGCATGGCGGGGTGATCGCCACGCTGATCGACGTGGCTGGCGCCGCGGCTGCGTTCACGAACGTGGATCTGGAGGTGGTACACGGCGGCGCCACCGGGGCGCTGTCAATCCAGTATCTGGCGCCCGCCGATGGTGTGGCCTTGCGCGCGGTGGCGGAGGTAATCCGCCGGGGCAAGCGGCAGGTGTCGCTCGAGGTATCGGTCTACGCCGACGGCGCCGACGAGGGGCCGCTGGTGGCCAAGGCGCTGATGACCACGGCGCTGTTTTGAGGGGGCAGTGAGGATGCCCCCTCCCGCAAGCGGGAAGGGGCGGGGCACATCAATACTTCCAGAACATCTGCTGCAACGCCTTCGGGTCGTTGGTCTTGGTCAGCGCCAGCGCCATCAGGATGCGTGCCTTTTGCGGGAGTTGGTCGTCGGTGACGATCCAGTCGTACTTGTCGTCCGGCTGCTCGGCGTTGCGCACCACCACGCCGCTGCCCGTGCGCGAGGCGCGCACGATCTGCACGCCCTTGGCGCGGGCCGCCTTGAGCGGCTCCACCATGTAGTCGCCCACGCTGCCGTTGCCGGTGGCGGCATAGACGATGGCCTTGGCGCCATTCTTCACCGCCGCGTTGATGCTGGCCGGGTTCACGTTGCCATAGGCGTAGACCACGGCCACTTCGGGCAGCTTGTCGATCGTGTCGATGTCGAACTCGGTCTGCGTGGTGTGCGGGCGGGCCAGCGTGCGGTAGTACAGCGTGCGGCCTTCCACCACATAGCCGAGCGGGCCGAACGGCGAGCGGAAGGTCTCGGTCTTGAACGTGTTGGTCTTGGTCACGTCGCGGCCGGTGTGGATCTCGTCGTTCAGCACCACCAGCGTGCCCTTGCCGCGCGACTCGGGCCGGGAGGCCACCAGCACCGCGTCATACAGGTTCAGCGCGCCATCGGCGCCCAGCGCCGTGCCCGGCCGCATCGAGCCGACCACCACCACCGGTTTGTCGCTCTTGAGCGTGAGGTTCAGGAAGTACGACGTTTCCTCGATGGTGTCGGTGCCGTGCGTGATGACGATGCCGTCCACATCCGGCTGCTTCAGCAGTTCGGACACGCGCTTGGCCAGCTTCAGCAGGCGCTCGTTGTTGAAGCTTTCCGAGCCGATCTGGAAGATCTGCTCGCCCTTGACGTTGGCGACCTTCGAGATCTCGGGCACCGAGGCGATGATCTTGTCGACCGGCACTACGGCCGACTGGTAGGCCGCCGTATTGGTGGCCGATGCGCCGGCGCCAGCGATGGTGCCGCCGGTGCCGATGATGACCACGTTGGCCTTGCGCGCCTCGGCGGGGGCGGCAGCGGTGGTGGCCGGGGCAGCGCCCGGGGCTGGAGCCAGTTGCGCATGGGCCAGGCCGGACATCAGTCCGGCGGACAGCAGCAGCGCGGCGATGGGGGTAGCCATCGGCTTGACAAGCGATTTCAGGCAGGCAGTACGTTGCATGATGCTCCTCATGTCGGCAGGTTCGGGCGTCTTGTGGAAGCGCCGCCCCGTGTCTTCGATTCATGGATACCGTCCGGCGTCGGACGGAGCGAGCACTATACCCACCGGCGCGGGTTGCGTCGACAACTGCCATCGCCCGCAAACGTATGCCCCATAAGACAAAGCGGCATCCTCCCCGGGGGAAGGATGCCGCTTTTTAGAAGTACTACGAGTCCGGAACGAGTCGGGCGAAAGGATCAGAAAGCGTCGCCCGGCACGCGCACCCAGCCTTCCATCAGCACGCGTGCGCTGCGGCTCATGATGGCCTTGGTGACGGACCACTGGCCGTCGGCCTGGCTGGCCTGCGCGCCCACCCGCAGCGTGCCGGACGGATGCCCGAAGCGCACCGCCTCGCGCTCGCCGCCGCCGGCTGCGAGGTTGACCAGCGTGCCCGGCACCGCTGCCGCCGTGCCGATGGCCACCGCCGCCGTGCCCATCATGGCGTGGTGCAGCTTGCCCATGGACAGCGCGCGCACCAGCAGGTCCACGTCGCCGGCGTTGACGGCCTTGCCACTGGACGCCGTGTACGTGGCAGGCCGCGCCACGAACGCCACCTTCGGCGTGTGCTGGCGCCGCGCGGCTTCGTCGATGTCACGGATCAGCCCCATGCGCTTTGCGCCGTATGCCCGGATGGTCTCGAACATCGCCAGCGCCTTCGGGTCGCCGTTGATGGCGTCCTGCAGCTCCGTGCCGGTGTAGCCGATGGCGTCGGCATTGACAAAAATCGTCGGAATGCCGGCGTTGATCATCGTCGCCTTGAGCGTGCCCACGCCGGGCACTTCCAGGTCATCGACAAGGTTGCCGGTCGGGAACATCGCGCCGCCGCCGTCCTCGCCTTCCTCGGCGGGGTCCATGAACTCCAGCTGCACCTCGGCGGCCGGGAAGGTCACCCCGTCCAGCTCGAAATCGCCGGTTTCCTGCACCGCGCCGTCCGTCACCGGCACGTGCGCGACGATGGTCTTGCCGATATTGGCCTGCCAGATTCGCACGGTGACCACGCCGCTGCCGCTGCGCGGGATGCGTGCGGCATCGATGAAGCCATTGCTGATGGCAAACGGCCCCACGGCGGCGGAGAGGTTGCCGCAGTTGCCGCTCCAGTCGATGAACGGCTGGTCGATCGACACCTGGCCGAACAGGTAGTCCACATCGTGGTCCGGCCGCGTGCTGGCGCTGATGATGACCGTCTTGCTGGTGCTCGACGTGGCTGCGCCCATGCCGTCGATCTGCTTGCCGTACGGGTCCGGGCTGCCGATGACGCGCATCAGCAGCTTGTCACGCGCCGCGCCGGGCACGCGCGCGGCCTCGGGCAAGTCCTGCAGGCGGAAAAAGACGCCCTTGCTGGTGCCGCCACGCATGTAGGTGGCGGGAATCTTGACTTGCGCTACGTGAGTCATGCTTCGTCCAGTTTCCGGTGAATTCCCATCAAGCCGCGGCACGCGCCGATTCCAGGAAGTCCTGCGCAAACCGTTGCAGCACGCCGCCGGCCTCGTAGATCGACACTTCCTCGGCGGTATCCAGCCGGCACTGCACCGGTACGTCCACGCGCTCGCCGTTCTTGCGGTGGATCACCAGCGTCAGTTCCGCGCGCGGCTTGCGGGCGCCGACGATGTCGTACGTCTCGCTGCCGTCCAGGCCCAGCGTGGTGCGGTTCACGCCCGGCTTGAACTCCACCGGCAGCACGCCCATGCCAATCAGGTTGGTACGGTGGATGCGCTCGAAGCCCTCGGCCACGATGGCCTCCACGCCAGCCAGCCGCACGCCCTTGGCCGCCCAGTCACGCGACGAACCCTGGCCATAGTCGGCCCCGGCCACCACGATCAGCGGCTGCTTGCGCTCCATATAGGTCTCGATGGCTTCCCACATGCGCACGACCTTGCCTTCTGGCTCGATCCGCGTCAGCGAACCCTTCTTGATCGCGCCATCGACCACGGCCATCTCGTTGATGAGCGTCGGGTTGGCGAAGGTGGCGCGCTGGGCGGTCAGGTGGTCGCCCCGGTGCGTGGCATACGAGTTGAAGTCTTCCTCGGGCAGGCCCATCTTCGCCAGGTACTCGCCGGCTGCGCTGTTCAGCAGGATGGCGTTCGACGGCGACAGGTGGTCCGTGGTGATGTTGTCGCCCAGCACCGCCAGCGGCCGCATGCCGCGCAGCGTGCGCTCGCCGGCCAGCGCGCCTTCCCAGTACGGCGGACGGCGGATGTAGGTGCTCTGGGCGCGCCAGTCGTAGAGCGGGCTCACGGCCTCGCCCTGGTCCACCGAGATGGCGAACATCGGCTCGTACACCTTGCGGAACTGCTCCGGCTTCACGCTCTTGGCGACGATCTCGTCGATTTCCTCGTCGCTCGGCCAAATGTCCTTCAGGTAGACCGGCTTGCCGTCGGCGTCCTTGCCCAGCGCGTCGCGTTCGATGTCGAAGCGGATCGTGCCGGCGATGGCATAGGCCACCACCAGCGGCGGCGAGGCCAGGAACGCCTGCTTGGCGTACGGGTGGATGCGGCCGTCGAAGTTGCGGTTGCCGGACAGCACTGCCGTGGCGTACAGGTCGCGGTCGACGATCTCCTTCTGGATCACCGGATCGAGCGCGCCGGACATGCCGTTGCAGGTGGTGCAGGCGAAGGCGACGATGCCGAAGCCGAGCTTTTCGAGGTCCGGCAGGAGCTTGGCTTCCTCGAGATAGAGTTCTACGGCTTTCGAGCCCGGTGCCAGCGACGACTTGACCCACGGCTTGCGCGTCAGCCCGCGTGCGTTGGCGTTGCGGGCCAAAAGTGCCGCCGCAATCACGTTGCGCGGGTTGCTGGTATTGGTGCAGCTGGTAATGGCGGCGATGATGACCGCGCCATCGGGCATCTGGCCCGGCACGTCGTCCCAATGCCCGGCGATGCCACGCGCGGCCAGGTCGGACGTCGGCAGCCGCTTGTGCGGGTTCGACGGGCCGGCCATGTTGCGGACCACGGTGGACAGGTCGAAATGCAGCGTGCGCTCGTACTCGGCGTTGGCCAGCGAGTCGGCCCACAGGCCGGCGGTCCTGGCGTAGGTTTCCACCAGCGCGACCTGCGTGTCCTCGCGGCCGGTCAGGCGCAGGTAGGACAGCGTCTGCTCGTCGATATAGAACATCGCGGCCGTGGCGCCGTACTCGGGGGCCATGTTCGAGATGGTCGCGCGATCGCCCAATGTGAGGCTCGACGCACCTTCGCCGCGGAATTCCAGATAGGCGCCGACCACCTTTTCCTTGCGCAGGAATTCGGTCAGGGCCAGCACGATGTCGGTGGCGGTAATGCCGGGCTGGCGCTTGCCGGACAACTCCACGCCGACGATGTCAGGCAGGCGCATCCACGACGCGCGGCCCAGCATCACGTTCTCGGCCTCCAGGCCGCCCACGCCGATGGCGATCACGCCCAGCGCGTCCACGTGCGGCGTGTGGCTGTCCGTGCCGACCACGGTGTCGGGGTAGGCCACGCCCTGTTCGGCGTGGATCACCGGTGACATCCGCTCCAGATTGATCTGGTGCATGATGCCGTTGCCCGGCGGGATGACGTCCACATTGCGGAACGCCTTCTTGGTCCAGTTGATGAAATCGAAACGGTCTTCGTTGCGCCGGTCTTCGATGGCGCGGTTCTTGGCGAACGCATCGGGATCGAAGCCGCCGCATTCCACAGCGAGCGAGTGATCGACGATCAGTTGCACCGGCACCACAGGGTTGACCAGCGCGGGGTCGCCGCCCTGGTCGGCAATGGCGTCGCGCAGGCCGGCCAGGTCCACCAGCGCGGTCTGGCCCAGGATGTCGTGGCAGACCACGCGTGCGGGGAACCACGGGAAGTCCAGCTCGCGCTTGCGCTCGATCAATTGTTGCAGCGAGGCGGTCAGCGTGGCCGGATCGCAGCGGCGCACGAGGTTCTCGGCCAGCACGCGCGAGGTGTAGGGCAGCTTGTCATAGGCGCCCGGCTGGATGGCTTCCACGGCGGCGTGCGCGTCGAAGTACTCCAGTTTGGTGCCGGGCAGCGGCTTGCGGAAGGCAGTGTTCATGGCGTGGGGTAGTTATGGAGCGTCCGTGGCGGGCGGCGCGGGGCAGGGCGCCCCGCGCGGCACCGGTCAGCGCTTCTCGATCGGCACGAACTTGAGGTTCTCGGGCCCCGTGTAGTTGGCGCTCGGGCGGATGATCTTGTTGTCGATCCGCTGCTCGATGATGTGCGCGGCCCAGCCCGAGGTGCGGGCGATGACGAACAGCGGCGTGAACATCGCCGTCGGCACGCCCATCATGTGGTAGCTCACGGCGCTGAACCAGTCGAGGTTCGGGAACATCTTCTTGGCGTCCCACATCACCGTTTCCAGGCGCTCGGCGATGCTGAACATCTTGGTCGAGCCGGCGTCCTTCGACAGCTTGCGTGCCACTTCCTTGATCACCTGGTTGCGCGGGTCGCCCGTGGTGTACACCGGGTGGCCGAAGCCGATCACGACTTCCTTGTTCTCCACGCGGCGGCGCACGTCGGCCTCGGCTTCGTCCGGGGTGTCGTAGCGCTTCTGGATCTCGAACGCCACTTCATTGGCGCCGCCATGCTTCGGGCCGCGCAGTGCGCCGATGGCGCCGCAGATCGACGAATGCATGTCCGAGCCCGTGCCGGCGATCACGCGGGCCGTGAAGGTGGAGGCGTTGAACTCGTGCTCCGCGTAGAGGATCAGCGAGGTCTGCATCGCGCGTTCCCACAGCTTGGACGGCGCCTTGCCGTGCAGCAGGTGCAGGAAGTGGGCGCCGATGGAGTCATCGTCCGTCTCCACCTCGATGCGGCGGCCGTTGTGGCTGTAGTGATACCAGTACAGCAGCATCGAGCCAAGGCTGGCCATCAGCTGGTCGGCGATGTCGCGCGCGCCCGGCGTGTTGTGGTCGTCCTTCTCGGGCAGCACATTGCCGAGGACCGACACGCCCGTGCGCATCACATCCATCGGGTGGGCGCTGGCCGGTACCCATTCCAGCGCGGCCTTGACGTTGGCGGGCAGGCCGCGCAGGGACTTCAGCTTGGCCTTGTAGGCGGCCAGTTCGGCCTTGGTGGGTAGCTTGCCGTGCACCAGCAGGTGGGCGATTTCCTCGAATTCGCAGGTATCGGCGATGTCCAGGATGTCGTAGCCGCGATAGTGCAGGTCATTGCCGCTGCGGCCCACGGTGCAAAGCGCGGTATTCCCCGCGGTCACGCCGGACAGGGCGACGGACTTCTTGGGCTTGGGCGTGGCGAGCGGTTGAGCTTCGGACATTGTGGGTCTCCTTGTTGGTCTGGGTGCTGATTGGTGCAGATGGGTGCAGATAGTGGTAGGTCGATGCGGATGGTGTCGCGCGGAATGGCTTACTTGGCCTTGCCCTGCGCGAACAGCGCGTCGAGCTTCTGCTCGTAATCATGGTAGCCGATGCGCTCGTACAGTTCGGCGCGGGTCTGCATGGTGCTGACCACGTTCTTCTGCGTGCCGTCGCGGCGGATCGCCTCGTACACGTTCTCGGCGGCCTTGTTCATGGCGCGGAACGCGGAGAGCGGGTAGAGCGACATCGCCACGCCCACGCTGCGCAGGTCGTCGAGCGTGAAATACGGGGTGGCGCCGAATTCGGTCAGGTTGGCCAGCACCGGCACCTTCACGGCATCGACAAAACGGCGGTACATGTCGAGGTCGGTCATGGCTTCGGGGAAGATGGCGTCGGCGCCGGCTTCCGCGCAGGCCACGGCACGTTCGATGGCCTTGTCGAGGCCTTCCACGGCCAGCGCGTCGGTGCGGGCCATGATGACGAAATTTTCGTCCGTGCGGGCATCGACGGCGGCCTTGATGCGGTCGACCATTTCGCCCTGGGTGACGATTTCCTTGCCCGGACGGTGGCCGCAGCGCTTGGCGCCGACCTGGTCCTCGATGTGCATCGCGGCGGCGCCGAACTTGATCAGCGAGCGCGTAGTGCGGGCCACGTTGAAGGCCGAGGCACCGAAGCCGGTATCCACGTCCACCAGCAGCGGGGTGTCGCAGACATCGGTAATGCGGCGGATGTCGGTCAGCACGTCATCCAGGTTGGAGATGCCCAGGTCGGGCAGGCCGAGCGAGCCCGCGGCCACGCCGCCACCAGACAGGTAGATGGCGCGATAACCCGCGCGCTTGGCCAGCAGCGCGTGATTGGCATTGATGGTGCCGGGAATCTGCAGCGGGCTTTCGTCGGCCAGGGCCTGGCGGAAGCGGGCGCCAGCGGAGCGGGCGAGTTCGGAGGCGGAATAGGTCATGGGCGTGTGCTTGGAATGTTCTGGAATCTCATTGAGAGCGGCCAGATAGAGCGCAAGGGGTGTGCCATGCGAAGGCGCGCTTCCCGGAGTGACCGTTATGGTCGGTAAATATTTTTACTAATCATCGACTTATAGATATAACTTCAACCATTGTGGGAGCTGCAGGATGGCCGCTTGCATCACATTCATATTTCAACTCTGAAATGCAAGGCGTTCAGAGTTGAAAGATCCCACCAGCCGGCGCACAATGCAGACTGACTATACGCCGTTCCCATCATGAGTCTCCTGCCTTCCTCCGCGCCCCTCCACGCGCCCGCCATGCCGGCCGGTGGCCGTCCCCGGATCTGGGCGATGGGCATCAGCCGTCTCTCGCGCGCCTTCGCCGAATTGATCCCGGCCTACGCGGCCCGGGCGGAGTTCCGCATCGTCGGGCGGGCCTTCGAGGCCGCCGCCAGTGCCATCAACCGCGAGGCGCGCGAGGGGCGTGTCGATGTAGTGGTGGCGGGCGGCTCCAACGGTGCCTATCTGCGCCAGCACGTGGATGTGCCTGTGGTGCTGGTCAAGGTGACCGGCTTCGACGTGATGAGCGCGCTGGCCACGGCACGTCGTATTTCGCCGAAGGTGGCGCTGGTCACCCATGCCTCCACTTACGCCGAAGTCGACGAATTCGTGAGCGCGTTCTCGCTCGACATCCCCCGCTATACCTATCTGACCGAGGATGACGCCACCGCGCGCGTGCGGGCGCTCAAGGAAGAGGGCATCCGTGTGGTGGTGGGGCCGGGCATGGTGACCGACCTGGCCGACAAGTACGGCCTGATGGGCGTTTTCCTATATTCGGGCAACGCGGTGCGGCTGGCGCTGGAGGATGCCATCGAGGCGGCGCGGCTGCGGCGTATCGAATCCACCCGGCGCGACTATGTGAATACGATCCTGGCCCACCTGAACGAAGGCGTGGCCGCCGTGGACACCGAAGGCCGCGTGCAGGCGTTCAATCCGGCCATGGAGCGGTTCCTCGGCACTCCGACCGGCGTGGCCGTAGGGCGCAAGCTGTCCACGCTGGCGCCGGGCCTCGCGCTCGACGCAGTGATGGAAAGCGGCACGCGCGAGCTGGAGGCCATCCACCGGCTGGGCGACCGCATGGTGGTGGTCAACCGCATCCCCATCGTCGGGGAAGCCGGCACCACGGGCGCGGTGCTGACGATTCAGGATGCCAACGCGATCCATCGCGCCGACCGCAACCTGCGCTCGCGTGCCCGCGCCCGGCCGGCCGGGGTGCGCTACAGCCTGGACGACCTGGCCGGCGCCTCCCCGGCAATGAGCGACCTGCGCGCGCTGGCACGGCGCTACGCGCTGGTCGATTCCACGGTGCTGGTTGGCGGCGAGAGTGGCACCGGCAAGGAAGTGCTGGCGCAGGGCATGCACGACGCCAGCCCGCGCCGCGCCTTCCCGTTCATCGCGGTGAACTGCGCGGCATTTCCGGAATCGCTGCTCGAATCCGAACTGTTCGGCTACGAGGAAGGCGCGTTCACCGGCGCGCGGCGCGGCGGCAAGGCGGGCCTGTTCGAATCGGCCCACAACGGCACGCTGTTCCTCGACGAGGTGGGCGACATGCCGCCGGCGTTGCAAACCCGCTTGCTGCGCGTGCTGCAGGAAAAGCAGGTGCTGCCGATTGGCGGCATCGAGGCCGTGCCGATCAATGTGCGCGTGATTGCCGCCACGCACCGTGACCTCGCCGCGCGGGTGCGCGAGGGCACCTTCCGCCAGGATCTGTATTACCGGCTCAACATCCTGCGCATTGAAATGCCGCCGCTGCGCGAGCGCGTGGCCGATCTGCCCGATCTCGCCGAACTGCTATACCGGCGCGCGCAGGAGCGGCTTGGCACCCAGTCCCCGCAGCGCCTGCCCGCGGCGGTGCGGGAGCGCCTCACCCGCTATGCCTGGCCCGGCAATATCCGTGAGCTGGAGAACGTGACGGAGCGGATCGCCGTGCTGGTGGCCGGCGCGGAACTCCAGCCGGCAGCGTTGCAGCGTGAATTGCAGGCGGCGGTGCCGGAGCTGTTTTCTTCGGAGAACGGCGAGGGGGTGGCAAGGGGGGCCAGGGTGCCAAGAGTGCCGATCGAGATGGAGATGGCGATGCTGACCGCGCCATCGGAAGAGAGCCGCTCGCTGGCCGGCGTGGCCAAGGCGAGTCAGGCGGAGCATATCCGCCGGGTGCTGGCCGAGTGCGGCGGCAACCGCACCGCCGCCTGCGCCCAGCTTGGCATCAGTGCTACCACGCTCTGGCGGCGGCTGCGGGACGGCTGACCGATGATCCGATCGGCCCATCCGAAGATGAAATTTTTCAATTAACCGCCGGCATTTTGACCCACCACCGAAAGTTGGGCTGGCAGGGCCGGCGGTCGGCGTTAGTCAGCCCTGGTCAGCCCTGGTCAGACATCGTCCGCCAGCCGGACGCCGGTGAACTGCCAGCGCTGATGCGGATAGAAGAAGTTGCGATAGCTGGCCCGAATATGGGATTCCGGCGTCACGCAGGAGCCGCCGCGCAGCACCATCTGGCTGCTCATGAACTTGCCGTTGTACTCGCCCACCGCGCCCGCGCTCGGGCGGAAACCGGGGTAGGGCAGGAAGGCGCTGGCGGTCCACTCCCACACATCGCCGAACATCTGGCGCAGCGCGCCCGACGTGTTCTGCCGGTCGGGTAACGGCCGCAGCGTGCGGCCTTCGACGAAATTGCCGGTCGCTGGCAGGTTGCGCGCCGCGTGCTCCCATTCGGCCTCGGTCGGCAGCCGGCGCTCGGCCCAGCGCGCAAAGGCATCCGCCTCGAAGAAGCTCACGTGCGTGACCGGGCTGTCCGCGTCCACCGGCTGCATGCCGCGCAGCGTCATCTGCCACCACGTGCCGTCGCGCTCCTCCCAGTACAGCGGCGCCTGGATGGCGTTGTCGCAGACCCAGCGCCAGCCATCGGACAGCCACAGCCCGGCTGTCTGGTAGCCGCCATCCTCGATAAATTCGAACCATTGATGGTTGCTGACCGGATGCGACGACAGCGCATACGGCTGCAACAGCACGTTGTGGCGCGGGGTTTCGCAATCGAACGCGAAATCGTCGCCGGCATGGCCGATGGCCACCACCCCGCCCGAGAACTTCAGCCATTCCGGCGCCGGGCGCGGATCGGCGATGACGGGCGCGGTCAGTTCCGGCGCATACGCCGGACGCAGCGGATTCTGCGCGAACAGATGCAGGATGTCGGTCAGCAGCAGTTCCTGGTGCTGTTGCTCGTGATTGAGCCCGAGCGTGACCAGCGCGGCTTCCGCGTCGGTCTGGGCGTCGGTCAGCAGGGAGAGCATGGATTCGTCCACCGCCTCCCGGTAGGCCAGGATCTCGTCCAGCGATGGCCGCGTCAGCAGCCCCCGGCGCGGACGCGGATGCCGCGCGCCGACTGCTTCGTAATAGGAATTGAACAGGTAGCGGTACTGCGGATCCACCGGCTCGTAGTCCGGGATGCGCGCAGCCAGCACGAATTCCTCGAAGAACCACGTGGTATGGGCCAGATGCCATTTGGCAGGACTGGCGTCGTCCATCGATTGCACGGTCGCGTCGGCGTCGGAAATATCCGCCACCATGGCTTCCGTGGCGGCGCGCACGTGCCGGTACTGGCCGAGCAGGGCAGGCTCGTGCGGCGGGTGATTGGCGGCGGCAGGCAACAGTGCAGAGGTCATGCAGGCTCCCAGGGACGGCTTGAATGCGACACGACGGCAGGCCGATGGGAATCGACCCGAATCCGACCCATGATAGACCCGTTCGCCCGGCGGAGCGAGCCGGGGGAAGGTGAGGCGGGCCGTAGGCCGATGCCTACAGCCTGGGTTACGCGTGATGCAACGCCGCAAGCCCCGGGGGCAAAAAAAGGGCCGCGCCCGGGAGGGCGCAGCCTGGAGGAAAAACCGGTGCCAAGGGAGGCAGCACCGTTACCACGGAGGAGCAGAAAGCGGATCAGTCAGCGAGCGGACCCGTCAACGGACCCGTCAGCGGATCAAGCGGCGGCGCGGGTGGCGTCGTTCAGCGCGGCGATGGCGGTGCGGGCGGCGGCGAGGCCGGCTTCGCGGCTGTCCGGGCCCATGGCCAGGCCGTGGGCGCGCACGATCGAGATATCGGAGATGCCCAGGAAGCGCAGGACCGTATCGACGGTGATCTCATGCAGATCCAGTGCGTCGGCATTCTGGCGCACACCGCCACGGGACGACACCACGATGGCGCGCTTGCCCTTGAGCAGGCCTTCCGGGCCGGCTTCGGTGTAGCGGAAGGTGCGGCCAGCCTGTGCCACTCGGTCGATCCAGGCCTTGAGCTGGCTCGGGATGCCGAAGTTGTATTGTGGTGCGCCAATCACGACGACGTCGGCAGCCAGCAGTTCGGCCAGCCAGGCTTCGGTGCGATCCAGTTCGGCTTGCTGCACGGCGTTCAGGCCGTCCTTCGGGCCGCCCAGCACGGGCAGCAGGTTGCCGGTCAGGTGGGCCGGGGCGTCCTGGTCCAGGTCACGCACGGTCACCTTGGCGCCGGGGTTCTTGGCAACCAGGTCGGCCACCACGCTGGCGGTCAGCGAGCGCGAAACGGAGTTGTCACCAAGGACGCTGGAATCGATCTGCAGGATGTTCATGTCTTTCTCCACTAGGGTTCGGTTGGATGGAATGAAAGATAGCGGCTGGGCATTGGTGCCGGTAGTGAGGCAAAATGCAAATAATTGTTCTACCTTTGCAACGACCTACCTCCTTCAACGCCCCCCATCGCCCCCATCGCCCCCATCGCCCCCATCGCCCCCATCGCCCCCATCGCCCCCATCGCCCCCATCGCCCCCATCGCCCCCATCGCCCCCATCGGAGAGCCGGATGCAAGACCTCAATGACCTGTCGCTGTTCGCCCAAGTGGTACAGCACGGCAGTTTCTCGGCCGCGAGCCGCGCCAGCGGCGTGCCGAAATCGCGGCTTTCCCGCCGCATTGCCCAGCTGGAACGCGACCTGGGCGTCCAGTTGCTGCGCCGGACCACGCGTCAGGTGCGCGTAACACCACTTGGCGAGCAGTACTACGCGCGTTGCCGTGACATGCTCCAGGCCGCCGAAGCCGCGCGCGAAGTGATCGAACATGCCCGCGAGCAACCTGGTGGCTCGCTGCGCATCAGTTGCCCCGTGGCCATCGTCCAGATCCTGCTCGCGCCGTGGATAGGGGGCTTCATGCGCGCCAACCCCGGCATCAAGCTGGAAATCGAGGCCACCAACCGGCGCGTGGATGTGATTGGCGAGGGCTACGACCTGGCCCTGCGCGTGCGCGACGTGCTCGAAGATTCCAGCCTCGCCGTGCGTACCTTTGGCAAGGGCGAATTGCGGATGGTGGCCAGCCCGGCGCTGCTGGACAGCATCGGCCGCCCGCGCACGCCGCAGGCGCTGGAAGGCATGCCCGGCGTCGGCCAGCGGCCCCATGACGGCAAGTTCATCTGGACACTGTTCGACAAGGCCGGCGAATCGGTCCATATCCAGTACGACCCCAAGCTCGTCTGCGACGAATTCGCGCTGCTGCGCGAGGCCGTGCTGGCCGGCGTGGGCGTGGCCATGCTGCCGGGCATGTATTGCCGCGATGAGATCGCGCGCGGTGATATGGAAGTGGTGCTGCCCCAGTGGGACTTGCCGATGGGCGTCCTCCATGCGGTGTTTCCGTCACGCAAGGGCGTGACGCCGCCGCTGCGCCGCTTCCTCGATTTCCTGGCGGAGGTACTGCCCGAGACCGCGCGCCGGGTGGGCATGATGACAACCGGGGTCATGCCGATGCACGCGGCGCCGCCTTTCGCGGCGCCCCCGCCGCTGGCCCCGTCTTCGACCATCCTTTCACCCCCGTCGGACAAGCCGCAGCCCTGACCCCGCCATCCCCCGCATTGCGGCTTTACCTTCACGCCGGTACACACTAAGGTACTTGTGCGGCGCCCCGGAGGGCGGCGGCCGCACCCCGTTTGCAAACCAAGGGCAAGGAGGCGCAGCAATGAGTCGCACGCAAGGTTCGCAGGACCTGGGCAAGGCCATCATCCGGATCGCGTTGGGCGTGTTGATCCTGCTCCATGGCATTGCCAAGCTGATGGCAGGGCCTGGCTTCGTCATTCAGACGGTGACCCAGGCCGGGCTGCCTTCCTACGTGGCCTACGGGGTCTATATCGGCGAGGTGGTGGCGCCCATCCTGCTGATCATCGGGCTGTGGACACGGCCAGCGGCACTGATCGTGGCCATCAACATGATCGTTGCGCTGGCGCTGGTGCATGCGGGGCAGCTCAATATGATCAACAAGAACGGCGGCTGGGAGCTGGAGTTGCAGGGCATGTTCCTGGCCAGCGCCATCGCCGTGGCGCTGCTCGGCGCGGGGCGCCTCAGCGTGGGTGGCGTCGATGGCAAGTGGAACTGACGCCATGCGCACCGGCCGCCCGCCCCAGATCCTTGGCCGTGCCCGTGGCGCAATCGGCGCGGCGGTGCTCGCCACCCTCACCACACTGGCCGGCTGCGCCGCCGGCCCCGACATTCGCACCGACTACAACCGTTCGGCGGACTTCTCCGCCTATCGCACCTTTGGCTTCGTGCCCCGGCCCGGCACTGACCGGCAGGGCTACGAGAGCCTGACCACGCAATATCTGAAGGTGGCGGTCCAGCGCGAGATGACGGCGCGCGGCTATCGGTATACCCAGCAGTCGCCGGACCTGCTCGTCAACTTCAACGCGCGGCTGCGCCAGAAGGTGGTGAGCGACCCGGCGCCGCTGCCGCCGCCCGGCTACATGGGCTACTACGCCTATCGGGGCGGCATGTACGGGCCGTGGCCCGGCTACGGCTTCTATAACGATACCTACGTGTATACCGAGGGCACGCTCAATATCGATCTGGTCGATGCCCGGAAGAACCAGCTGGTCTGGGAGGGCGTGGCGCAGGGCGACGCGAGCCGCGTCGATCCGCAGGACAGCCAGCCGGCGCTAGACGCCGTGGTCACTCAGATTTTCGCGAAATATCCGTTCCGGGCGGCGCCGTAAGCCCGGCCCATGCCGGCGCCGCGGCGAGGAAATCGTCCGGCGCCAGCGGGGCCGACCACAGGTAGCCCTGACCCAGGTTGCAGCCAAGCGCCGCCAGTGCCGCGCGCTGCGACACCGCTTCCACGCCTTCCGCCACGCATTCGCGCCCCAGGTCGCGCGCCAGCGCAATCACGTGCCGGCAGATCGCCGTGCGCTGGTCGTCCCCATCCACATGCCTGACGAACGAGCGATCCAGCTTGATCTGCGTGAATGGCAGATCCGCGAGTAATTTCAACGTGGCGATGCCCACGCCGAAGTCGTCGATCGCCACGCCATAGCCCAGCAGCCGCAACTGGTTCAGCGCCACGGACAGCGCCACGGGGTCCGGCACGGGGCATTCCTCGGTCAGTTCGATCACCAGTTGCCGGCGGGGCAGGCCGGCGGCGGCCACCATCGCGTCCAGCCTGGGCAGCGTCTCCGGCCGGCACAGCGTGCGCGCGGAGGCGTTAACGCCCAGCACGATCTCCAGCCCGGCCGCGCGCAGGCGCCGCTGCATGGCCAGGCAGGCGTCAATCGCCAGGAAGAGGATGGGGTCGGCGGCGTCGAGCAGTTCCAGCCGGGCGATGAAACGGTCCGGCGGCACGTTGCCCAGCGTGGGATGGTGCCAGCGGCACAGCGCCTCGGCCCCCGCCAGCCGGCCCGTGGCGAGGGCGAATTGCGGCTGGAGCACGATGTGGAAGCCGTCGGGCACGGCGGCGAGCAGGGTGGCATCGTCGGGCGTTGCCGCGTCCGGCCGTGCGCCATCGCCGTGCGCGGCCTCGGCCAGGATGCCGGCCAGCTCGGCCTGCTCCAGCGGCTTGCGCAACGCGTGCACGGCGCGCAAGCCGAGTGCCTCCGCCAGCCGTTGGTGCGAATCGAGGATGTCGGCGTCCTGCGCGGTCATCCAGACCCAGGCGGGCGCCGTTGCCGCGAAGGCCCGATCCCCACGTCGCGCCAGTTCGGCCATCAGGCCCGGGCCGTTGAGCTGGGGCATCGCAATGTCGCAGAACACCACGTCGAACGATTGCGCGGTCAGCCGGTCCAACGCGGCCGTGCCATCGTCGGCTTCCACGATCTGCACTGCGCCGAGGGCGCGCAGCATGTCGGCGGCCACGGCGCGCTGGAACGCGTGGTCCTCCACCAGAAGAATGCGCAGCGCGGAAATCGGCGAGGTCAGGGAGGCAGCCACGGAGCGGAGTATGGAGAAGAACGTTGCGGCGATGGTACTCCCGCACCGTCGCTGTCCATGCAGAGTCAGAGAATCCTCTGATTTTTGGCAATTGGCCGGGATTGGCGCCATCCGGGGCGTCCAGACCCGCTACAATCGCTGCCCGTAGTTTTGACGTTTTCATATTCATCATGGGTCTGGGCTGGTTCGGATTGTCGACCTTCTGGCTGTTGCCGCTGGCATGGCGCACAGCAACGCGCGCGCTTGCCGGCGACCGCCGGCCGTTTGGTCGTGGCTCGCTGCGGGTGTGGCTGGGTACGCTGCTGGTGCTGGGCGCCAGCGCCACGCTGGAGTCCCTGACGGCGGCCGAAGGCGAGGGCGCCGGCGGCGCCGTGGGGCATGCGCTGGCGGGGCTGGCGTCCAACCTGCTGGGCTGGACTGGCGCGCTGCTGATGATGCTGGCCGTGCTGGGGCTGGCCGCGCCGATGGTCTTTGGCGAGACGTGGCGCAGCCTGTTCCTGCTGCGCAAGCCGCGCGCGCAGGACGATGCACCGCGTCCCTCCACACGTCCCTCCGCACGCCCCGAATCCCGTACCGATGCCGGCGCGTTTGCCGGCGTGGCAGCGTCGCCGTCGCTGGCAGCAGGGCGCGAGGGGCTGGACCGTTGGGAAACCACGTCCCTGCCCACTCATAGCGCCGCCGGCTGGAGCCCCACGCCGCCGCGCACCAAGCAGATCGAAGCGGTATCCGCGCGCAAGCAGCCGGCATGGCAGCCGCCCCCGCGCACGCGACAGTCGCCGCCGCAACCGGGCGAGATCTGGCTGCATCACGCCGATTCACCCGGCGCGGTGAAGGCCTCGCCCGCCAAACCAGCGGCCGTGGTGCCGCCGCCAGCCGCGAAGCCGGCTCCGGTGCCGCAGCCGTCCCGGGCCGCTGTGCCCAACCCGGCGCCCAACCCGGCGCCCAACGTGGCGCCCAAGCCGACGCCCAATCCCGCACCCACCCCTGCGCCACAACAGCCCGCCGCGCCGCGCGCGACCGTGGTGAGCAGCCCGTTCCGCAATCCCGCGCTGGGCCTGCGCTCGGCCATCACCACGTTGCCGGAAGCCGCACAGGCTGCCACGGTGGCGGTGTCCGCCGCTACGTCCGCCGCTACGTCCGACGTGGCCGTCATGGAGCCGCCCGCCGTCACGGCGACGCTGCCCGTGGAGCCCGAAGTCTTGGCGCGTGCGGATGTGGCCCGCGCGGAAGCCATCGTGAACGGGATCGACGATCTTGCCACGGTGGATACCGTGGAACCCCCCGCGCCTGCCCCAGTCACCGAGACGCCCGGCGCACCCGTGACGCTGGCCGCGATCCGCCAGGAGGCCATGGAGTTGCTGGCCGAACTGCGCGCGCTGGCGGGCCGGGCAGGGCAGGATGCCGCGCCGGAGTTGGCGGGGGAAGCGCCTGCCCCCGGGCCTGAAGCGGTTGAAGAACCGATGCTGGAGGAACCTGCCGCGCCGGAAGCCGCGCCGGAGCCTATCGCCGCCGCAGAACCCGAACCCGAACCCGAACCCGAACCCGAGCCGGAACCCACGTTCTCCGTGGCTGACGCCGTGGCGTCGGCCGATTTCGTCATCGAGGCGCCCACGCCGTCCCCGGCCGCCGGGGCATCGGCGGACGACGCGATCGACCCCACGATCGACGACCCGATCGACGACCCGATCGACGACACCACCCCCGCGTTCGACGCCAACACGCTGGTGCAGCCCGCGCCCAAGCCGCGCATCGTGCTGCCTGCGGTAGTCGGCAGGACCGTGCCGCTGACGCCGGCCGCTGCTCCCGTAGCACTCCCCGTAGCACCCCCCGTGCCGCTCACCCCGCCGCCGCCGCCCCGGATCGTGGACTACCGTCTCCCGGACGCCGGCCTGCTCGAAGCAGCGGTCGAGAGCGGCGAGGAAGTATCCGAAGCGCACCTGCGCGAAACGGGCGAGCTGATCGCCCAGCGTCTGGCCGAGTTCAAGGTGCCGGTGTCGGTGGTTGGCGCCAGTGCCGGGCCGGTCATCACGCGCTTCGAGGTGGACCCGGCCATGGGCGTGCGTGGCGCGCAGGTCGTCGGGCTGATGAAGGACCTTGCACGGGCGCTCGGCGTGACATCGATCCGTGTGGTGGAGACCATTCCCGGCAAGACCTGCATGGGTCTGGAGCTGCCCAATGCCAAGCGCCAGATGATCCGGCTCTCCGAGATCGTGGCCGGCGCGGCGTTCCAGGCGCATGCCTCGCGCCTGGTGCTGGCGATGGGCAAGGACATCACCGGCAACCCGGTGGTGACCGATCTCGCCCGCGCGCCGCACCTGCTGGTCGCCGGCACCACTGGCTCGGGCAAGTCCGTCGCGGTCAACGCGATGATCCTGTCGATGCTGTACAAGGCCACGCCGGAAGACGTGCGCCTGATCATGATCGACCCCAAGATGCTCGAGTTGTCCGTCTACGAGGGCATTCCGCATTTGCTGGCGCCCGTGGTCACGGACATGAAGCAGGCCGCGCACGCGCTGAACTGGTGCGTGGGGGAGATGGAAAAGCGCTATCGGCTGATGTCCGCGCTCGGCGTGCGCAATCTGGCCGGCTATAACCAGAAGATCCGCGCGGCCGAGGCAGCCGGCGAGAAGGTGCGCAACCCGTTCTCGCTGACGCCGGACGCGCCCGAGCCGCTGTCCACGCTGCCGCTGATCGTGGTGGTGATCGACGAACTGGCCGACCTGATGATGGTGGCGGGCAAGAAGATCGAGGAACTGATCGCCCGGCTGGCGCAGAAGGCGCGTGCGGCCGGCATCCACCTGATCCTGGCCACGCAGCGGCCGTCCGTGGATGTCATCACCGGCCTGATCAAGGCCAATATCCCGACGCGCGTGGCGTTCCAGGTGTCGTCGAAGATCGATTCGCGGACCATCCTCGACCAGATGGGCGCGGAAAGCCTGCTGGGGCAGGGCGACATGCTGTTCCTGCCGCCCGGCACCGGCTACCCGCAGCGCGTGCACGGCGCGTTCGTGGCGGACGACGAGGTGCACCGGGTGGTGGAGCACTGGAAGCAGTTCGGCGAGCCTGACTATGATGAAGCCATCCTGGCCGGCGACACGCCGGAGGGCGCCACCGACCTGTTTGGCGAGAGCAGCGGCGAGGGCGAGTCTGACCCGCTGTACGACGAGGCGGCCTCGTTCGTGCTCAATTCGCGGCGGGCGTCGATCTCCGCCGTGCAGCGCCAGCTGCGTATCGGCTACAACCGGGCCGCGCGGCTGATCGAGCAGATGGAAGCGGCGGGGCTCGTCTCGCCGATGGGCCGCAATGGCACGCGCGAGGTGCTCGCCCCGGGCGGCCCCGAGTAACCCGGCTGGCCAGGGCGGAGGAAACCACCAATGACACCGATCCACGGCAACCTGCTGCATGACGTGCCGGCGAATGCGCCGGGCGAGGTGTTTACGGCGCTGACGCAGTGGCAGGGTGCCGGCGACGTGCGGATCGAGCGGATCGTCTCGAACGGCCAGGCCAGCCCGCCGGGCTTCTGGTACGACAACCCCGAGGACGAATGGGTGCTCG
This sequence comes from Cupriavidus sp. 2KB_3, assembly GCF_052115685.1. Lineage (NCBI taxonomy): Bacteria > Pseudomonadati > Pseudomonadota > Betaproteobacteria > Burkholderiales > Burkholderiaceae > Cupriavidus > Cupriavidus sp. 2KB_3. The sequence goes on along the minus strand of NZ_JBFRHD010000020.1, from coordinate 70,900 downwards.
TGGTCAGCGGCAGCGGCGCAGTGGAGATCGAGGCCGGCGCCACGCACACGCTGGGCGCCGGCGACTGGCTGCACCTGCCGGCCCATTGCCGCCACCGGGTGGCCTGGACCGATGCGGCCCAGCCGACCATCTGGCTGGCCGTGCATGTCGCACGCCAGCCGTCCGGCGCACAATCCGGCGCACAATCCGGCGACCAACCCGGCGCACAACCCGGCGCACAACCCGACCGCCAGGCTGGCCCGACTTCCTGATCCACTGCCGTTATGATGTCGGGACATCCCCACGCGGAGCCCCGGCTTGCCTGCCTCGACCCAGCGTTTTCCCACCGCATTCCCGCTGCTCGTAGCGTGGATGGCGCTCATGGCGGCCCTGCTGTGGGCCCGCCCGGCCCAGGCCGAGCCGCTGCGCGTGGGCTCCAAGCGCTTCACCGAGTCGTACATCCTCGGTGAAATCCTGACCCAGACCACCGCCGCCGCCGCCGCGCACGGCGAGGCGCGCCATCTGCCCGGCCTGGGCAACACCGCCATCGTCTTCGAGGCGCTCAAGGCGGGCAGCATCGACCTGTATCCCGACTACACCGGCACGCTGGCCGGCGAGATCCTGAAGCTGCCGCCGGGCGCCACGCTGGCCCAGATCAACGCGGCGCTGGCGCCGATGGGCCTTGGCGCGGGCATCCCGCTGGGCTTCGAGAATACCTATGCGATCGCGGTGGCCGACGCCCGCGCGGGCAGCCTGCGCAAGCTGTCCGATCTCGCCGGCCAGCCCCGGCTGCGGCTTGGCCTGTCGCACGAGTTCCTGGGCCGGGCCGATGGCTGGCCGATGCTGGCGCAGCGCTATGGCCTGCCGCAGCGGCCGGTCGGCATCGACCATGGCATTGCCTACGAGGCGCTGGCCGAGGGGCAGATCGACGCCACCGACATCTATTCCACCGACGCCAAGATCCGCAAATTCCACCTGCGCGTGCTGGAGGACGACCGCCACGTCTTTCCGCGCTACGACGCGGTGGTGGTCTACCGGCTCGACCTGCCGCGGCGGCATCCCGCCGCATGGCAGGCGTTGCAGGGGCTGGCCGGCCGGATCAGCGTGACGGACATGATCGACATGAACGCGGCGGCCGAGATCGACGGCGAGTCATTCGCGGCCATCGCGCGGCGGTTCGTGGGCGGGGCGGGGGCCGCGTTGGCGACTGAAAAGAAGGGCGACCGGCGCGAGGGCCTCGGCGGCGTGCTCTGGAGCGCCGATACCTGGCGCCTCACCGTGCGGCATCTGGCGCTGGTGGGCGGCGCGGTGGGCGCGGCCACGCTGCTGGGCGTGCCGCTCGGGATCATCGCGGCGCGGCGGCGCCGGCTCGGACAGGCGGTGCTGGCCGTGGTGAGCGTGTTGCAGACGATTCCGTCGCTGGCGCTGCTGGCCATGCTGATTCCGCTGCTGGGCCAGATTGGCGTCTGGCCGGCCATGGTCGCGCTGTTCCTCTACGCGCTGCTGCCCATCGTCAGAAACACCTGTACTGGATTACAACAAATCGCGCAGGGCATGCGCGATGCGGCGCGCGCGCTGGGTTTCCGGCCCGCGCAGGTGCTGCGCTACGTGGAACTGCCGCTGGCGATGCCGATCATCCTGGCCGGCGTGAAGACGGCCACCATCATCAGCGTGGGCACGGCGACCATCGCCGCATTCGTCGGGGCCGGCGGCTATGGCGAACGGATTGCCACCGGCCTGGCGCTCAACGATTCCACGCTGCTACTGGCCGGCGCGGTGCCGGCAGCGGTGCTGGCGCTGGCCATGCAGGGCGGCTTCGGGCTGGTGGAAGCGTACTGGGCCTGGCGCCGCCGCGCCTGAATCGTCTGGCTTCTGCCGCTATCGGCGGGCTTTGGCCAGCGTGCCCAGCGTCTTCACGGCGGCCTCGGCCGTATCGTTCCAGGCGTGCCCGTAGTTGATCCGGATGCAATGGCGATAGCCCTGCCGCGCCGAGAACACCGGCCCCGGCGCGATGCCGATGCCCGCGGCCCGGGCCGCCTGATGCAGCGCGAGCGCGTCGAAGCCTTCGGCCAGCTCCACCCACAGGAAATAGCCGCCGTCCGGCCGCGATACGCGCACATCGTCGGGGAAATACCTGCCAATGGCCGCGATCATCTGCCCCTGCTGCATTTCCAGCACATGGCGCAGCCGGCGCAGGTGCTTGTCGTAGCTGCCATGGCGCAGGTACTCGGCCAGCGCCAGTTGCGTGGGTACACCGGCGGAGAGCGTGGTCATCAGCTTCAGATGGCGGATGGCCTCGCCGTAGCGCCCGGGCGCCACCCAGCCGATGCGGAAGCCCGGCGCCAGCGTCTTCGAGAACGAACTGCAGTGCATCACGAGCCCTTCGGTGTCGAACGCCTTGGCCGGCAGCGGGCAGCGATTGCCAAAGTACAGCTCGCCATAGACATCGTCCTCGATCAGCGGCACACCGTGGCGCGCGAGCAGCGCCACCAGCGCGCGCTTGCGGTCCTCGGCCATGCTGGCGCCCATCGGGTTCTGGAACTGGGTCATGAACCAGCACGCCTTGATGCGATGGCGTCCGAGCGCCGCCTCCAGTGCGTCCAGATCGAGACCATGCACGGGGTCGACCGGAATTTCCACCGCCTTGAGCCGGAGCCGCTCCAGCGCCTGGAGCGCCGCGTAGAACCCCGGTGATTCGATGGCCACCACGTCGCCCGGCTCGGTCACGGCCATCAGGCACAGGTTCAGGGCGTCGAGCGCGCCGTTGGTGACGATGATGTCGTCCACCGGCTGGGGCGCGCCGGTGCCGAGGTAGCGCAGACCGATCTGCTGCCGCAGCGCGGCATTGCCCGGCGGCAGGTCGTCCACGCTGTTCCAAGGGTCGAGCTCGCGGCCGGCGCGCGCCAGCGCCTTGCCGAGCCGCTCCCACGGAAACAGCTCGGGCGACGGGAAGGCAGAGCCGAACTGCACCAGATCGCGCTCGCGCGCGCCGTCCAGCACGGAGAAAACCAGCCGGGACACATCGACCTCGGTGGACACCTTCTGCGGCGCATGCGCCCGGGGCGCCGGCAGCACGCGGACTGCCGCACCGGCCACGTAGTAGCCGGACCGCTCGCGCGCGCGCACCAGCCCGCGCTCCTCAAGCCGGTAGTAGGCCTGGAAGGCCGTGGACGGGCTCACGCCATATTGGGCCACCGTCTTGCGGATCGACGGCAGGCGCGTGCCGGGCGGCAGCGTGCCGTTGCGGATGTCGGCGGCCAGTGTCTCGGCCAACGCTTCATAACGTTTCATGCTTTGGGAATCGGCGCAAATCTGATACGGTAAAAAGTCATGCGGCTGATTCTGTTCCGTTTCGGGCTCAGGCCGCAAGATGTCGGGTCCAATCCGTCCCCATGCAGTCCGATTACAGGATGCGCCCCATGCGATGTTTCGGAAGGTGGTTGCCGGCCGCCCTCGCCGTGCTTGCGGCCTTGACCGTGATGACCGTGATGAGCGTGCAGCCCGCGCGGGCTGCTCCAGCGAGTGCGCCGTCCCCCGAGCAGATCGCGCGCGGCCGCTATCTGGCCGGCATCGCCAATTGCGCCGCCTGCCATACCAGGGAGGGCGGGGCGCCCATGGCCGGCGGCCTGCCGCTGCGCACCGGCGCCGGCACGGTTTATTCGACCAACATCACGCCCGACGCCGCCACTGGGCTCGGCCAGTATTCGCTCGATGACTTCGACCGCGCCGTGCGCCGTGGCGTGGCACGCGACGGCAAGCGTCTCTATCCGGCCATGCCGTACACGTCCTATGCGCGCATGACGCGTGACGACGTGGCGGCGCTCTACGCCTACCTGCGCGCCGAGGTCAAGCCAGTCAGCCAGTCCAACCCGGGCGCCGAGATGCGCTGGCCGTACAGCATGCGCTGGCTGCTGGTGCCCTGGAACTGGCTGAATCTGCGCGATGATCCTGTGCGCACCGACGCCGCCAGGGGCGCCGCCTGGAACCGGGGCGCCTACGTGGTGCAGGCCGTGGCGCACTGCGGCGCCTGCCATACGCCGCGCGGGCCGCTGTATGGCGAGAAGGGGCTGGACGAGCGTAGCCGGCACTTCCTGGCGGGCGCCTCCGTGGAAGGATGGTCGGCCACGAACCTGACCGGTGACCAGATCACCGGCCTGGGCGCGTGGTCGAAGGCGGACGTGGCCGAGTACCTGCGCACCGGCCGCAACGCCCACGCCACCTCGTTCGGGCCGATGTCCACGGTAATCGCTGCCTCCACGCAGCATATGGCGCCGGCCGATCTCGACGCCGTGGCCACCTATCTGAAATCGTTGCCGGGCACGCGCGGCGAAACCCAGCCATTCCGCTACGACCCCGCCGTGACCACGCTGCTGGAGCAGGGCCGTTTCGACGCCGCCGGCGCGCGTCAGTACGCCACGTTCTGCATGCCTTGCCACAACGCCAGCGGACGCGGCTTCGCGCGGGTGTTTCCGCCGCTGGCGGGCAACCCGACCGTGGCCGATCCGGACCCGGCGTCGCTGATCAACCTGCTGCTCGAAGGCGCCGTGACCGCGCGCGTGGGCACCGCGCCCACCGATTACCACATGCCCGGCTATGGCTGGACCATGGAAGACCAGGAGCTGGCCAACCTGCTCACCTTCATCCGCGGCAGCTGGGGCAACCGCGCCGCGCCGGTGACGGAGGCCGCCGTGGCCGCCCGCCGGCGCGAACTCGGCACGCCCACGCCCGAACCCATACGGCCCCCATCGCGCTGACGCCCATGACGATCACCCGTAGAGACTTCCTCAATGGCGCCGCGCTGACCATCGCGGCCGGCATCGCCCCGGCGGGCCTGGTTGGTCGGGCACGGGCCCAGGCCCAGGCCCAGGCCCAGGCCCAGGCCACAGCGGCCGGCTACCCGCCTGCGCTGACCGGGTTGCGCGGCAATCACGCCGGCACGTTCACGCTGGCCCACGGCCTCGCGCGCGAAGGCACCACGTACCCGACCGTACTGGCGCGTGAATCGTATGACCTCGTGGTGGTGGGTGGCGGCATCAGCGGGCTGGCCACGGCGTGGTTCTATCGGCAGAAGTTCGGCACGGACCGGCGCATCCTGATCCTCGACAATCACGACGACTTCGGCGGCCACGCCAAGCGCAACGAGTTCACGGTGCGCGGCAAGACGCTGGTGAGCTATGGCGGCAGCGCCGAGATGCCGCCATCCGCCACCGACAGTGCGGCCATGCGCGCGATGCTGGCCGGGGTCGGCATCGACATCCGCACCGCGCCGCCACCGAGCCAGGGCGACGCGTATCAGCGCCGCGGCCTGGGCCGCGCGGTGTTCTTCGACGCCGAGCACTTCGGCCGCGACCAGTGGCTCGCGGGCGACCCGTTCGCAGACGGGATCGATGCCCGGAACGCCGGCGCCCAGCCGCCTGGCGACGCCATCGCCCATTTTCTCGATGCTGCGCCGCTGCCCCCGGCAGACCGGCAGACCCTGCAGCGGCTGGCGCAGGGCAGGGTGGACTACCTCGCCGACATGATTGGGACCGATCGCACGGCCTACCTCCAGCGCACGCGCTACGCGGTGTTCTTGCGCGAGAAAGCGGGGCTGGGCCTGCCGGGCGTGCGTTTCCTGCGCAGCCGCAGCCAGGATGCCTATGCGCTCGATGCAGACGGCATCTCGGTGGCGCAGGCCATCGCCATCGGCCTGCCGGCGGGGGCGGGCATGCCTGCGCCGGTGCTGGATCCCCGGCTTGGCAAGTCGCCAGCCTCGCGGCTCTGGTTTGCCGATGGCAACGCCACGCTGGCCCGGGCGCTGATCCAGGCCCTGGTGCCGGGCGTGTCCACGGCGCCGCGTGGCGGTGCGGGGCTGGCCGATGCCCGCTTCGACTATGCCCGGCTGGACCGCGACGGCAGCCCGGTGCGCGTGCGCCTGAACAGCACGGCGGTGGCCATCGAACCCGATGTGCGCATCACGCGCGTGACCTATGGCTGGCAGGGCAACCTGCAACGCGTGGAGGCGCAGCACGTGGTGGTGGCCGGCTACAACATGATGGTGCCGTTCATCCTGCCGACGCTGCCGGCGCCGGCCAAGGCCGCGCTGCGCGCGTGCGTGAAGGCGCCGGTGGTGTATACGAAGGTGGCGCTGGACGACTGGCGCGCTTTCGAGACCCTCAAGGCGTGGCGCATCCACGCGCCCACCATGCCGTATTCGGACCTGTGGCTGGAGGCACCGGCTGGCGCTGCTGTCGATCCCGCCAACCCGGTGGTCCTCCACATGCTCTACGTGCCCACGGTGCCGGACAGCGGCATGAGCGCGCGCGAGCGCTTCCGCGCCGGCCGGGCCTTCCTGCTCGGCACGCCCTTCGACGCCCTCGAGCGCGAAATCCGCGCCCAACTGGACCGCATGCTGGCCCCGGGCGGCTTTGCCGCATCGAAACAGGTGCGTGCGATCACGCTGAACCGCTGGGCGCATGGCTACAGCTATATGCCGGGCGGACTGACGCCGGACGACGCCACGCTGCAGGCCGCGCTGGAGCAGGCCGGGCGTGGGGTGGGCAATGTGCGGATTGCTGGCGCGGACAGCGCCGGCAGTGCATCGGTGACGGGGGCCGTGGATACGGCGTGGCGCGCCGTGGAGAGCCTGTCCCGCCCCGCAGCCTAACGGGGCAGGTGGGGAGGGCAGTTCCGGTCAGCTGCCGGAGACGAACTTCTGCAGCAGTCGGCGGAATTCCTCGAATTCCTCCTCGCTGAAGCCCTTCAGGTGGTGGTTCAGCACCTCGGGCGCGATATCGGGAATCTGCGAGGCAACGGCCTTGCCTTTTTCAGTCAGGATCAGGTTGACGACGCGCCGGTCGTCGATGCTGCGGCTGCGCTCCAGCAGCCGCTTTTCCTCCAGCTTGTCGAGCATGCGCGTCATCAGTCCGCTGTCGATGCCCAGCAGCTTGCTGATCTCGAACGGCGTGGTCGCCATGCCGCGGTTCAGCGACAGCAGGATGCCCATCTGCTGGCCGTTGATGTCCAGCGGGCGCAAGGCCGAATCCATCTCCAGCAGCAGGCTGTTGCGGGCCTTGTTGAGATGAAAGCCGATGCTCTGTGTGAGCTGGAAGTTGTCTTTGGTGTAGTGGTTCACTGCGCTTACCCCCTTTTGCATCCAATCGATCAAGCCGCGCAACAGCTCGCCGCCGCGTGTGTGCGGGTAAGACGGGCGTCTGTTCGTTGCCTTCGGTCGCGTGCGCGCATACGCCGTGCGCGCCGGAACATGTGCCCCATGCCATGCCCGAAGCTAGTCTGGCAAATCTTGCAAAAAATGTGAATTCAATTTTATTGTGATTTGATGTAAATAGCGCTGGTATCTAAATTACCCCCGAGAATAATCCCCTAGATAATCACCCGTCCGGGTGGATTGATTTTCCGTCGAGTTAATCGGGATGACCCGAGCGGGTAAGTTGCAAGATACGGCATAGACACTGGCCCGGGGCACGCGAAAAAGAAAACTAAACACGCGCGCGCAAGAACGTTCATATCGGCAATCCGGTCGCGGGGGCGCAGGCTACGTTACATTCGCCGCAGGGCGTCGCCCCAGCGCGCACGTCAGTTCATCGATGAGAGCCACCATGCATCCATTCGCCCGGGCCCTGATCGCGGGCCTCAGTGCGGCTGCCGCATCGGGCGTTCTGGCCCAGCCCGTACCGGACGCGCTGATCCCTTCGCAGGCGCAGCCGCCAGCCGCCGCGCCGGGCAAGTCGGAAAAGCCGCCGCTGTCGTTCTTCGACCCCGAGGACGGCATGCTCGACATGAGCGACTTCCTGCTCCACCACAAGGGCGCGCTGCCCGTGCCGACCATCATCACGGAGCCGGCCGTCGGCTATGGCCTGGGGCTTGGGCTGCTGTTCTTCTCGCAATCGCTGGCGGACCGTGCCGCCGAGGCCCACGCCAGCGGCGAAGGCCCCGCGCCGCCCAATATCACCGGCATCGGCGGCGCCTATACCGAAAATGGCACCTGGGCGGCCGGGCTCGCGCATTTCCATACCTGGCAGGGCGACCGCATCCGCTATCTGGGTGCGATTGCCAAAGTGAGCGCAAATCTCGAGTATTTCGGGCTGTCGAACCAGCCCCGCCACTATTCGCTCGACGGAGTGTTCCTGGTGCAGCAAGTGCTGTTCCGCGTGGCCGATTCGCGCTGGTATATCGGGCCGCGTTATACCTATTTCGATTCCACGGCCACATTCAAATTCGGCGGCAGCGCCCCGGAAGTGGGGGGAGTGACCAGCGAACAGCGCATCGGAAAGGGTGCACTCGTGGTCGATTATGACTCCCGCGACAATATTTTCTTTCCGGGTCGGGGTATTTATGCCGAATTCGAGGCCCAGTTCGCACGCGGGGCACTCGGCAGTTCGCAGGACTTCAATATGTATAACGCGCGGGGTTTCACCTGGCTGCCCATCGCGCGCACGCTGATCCTGGGGCTGCGCGCCGATACCAAGTTCTCGACCGGCGATGTGCCGTTCTATGCACAACCGTATGTCGATCTGCGCGGCGTGCAGGTGGGCCGCTACCAGGACCGCAACGCCGTCGTCTCGGAAGTGGAGTTGCGCTGGGACGTGACGCCGCGCTGGTCCGTACTCGCCTTCAGCGGGGTGGGCAAGGCCTACGGGCGCTGGAATGACTTCTCGGACGCCAGCACCGTGGTCAGCGCGGGCACCGGTTTTCGCTATGTCATCGCGCGCAAGCTGGGTATTTCGATGGGGATCGACATCGCCCACAGCCGCGATCAGAACGCCATCTATATCCAGATGGGCAGCGCGTGGCGCTGACTTGCGGCCACGCGTCGCCCATCCTCGGCCCGGTTCCTTACACGGCCGGGAAGTCCAGCGTGGTGTCGTTCACCCGGTTGATCATATTAGTGAACAGGATGGCGCCCACCGCCTGTACCGCCTCCACGATCTGCGTGTCGTTGAAGCCGGCGGCCCGCACCGCCTCCACGCTCGCGGCCGGCAGCGTGCCGCGCGTGCCCACCAGTTCGAGGGCGAATTGCACCAGCGCGTCGGTCCGCGCGTCCTGCGGATAGCTGCCCTGGCGCAGCTGGCGCGTTTCCTCGGCGGTATAGCCGGCCAGCTTGGCGATCATCGTGTGGGCGGCCACACAATAGTCACAACCACTGTGCTCGCTCACGGACAGGTTGATCGCTTCCAGTTCACGCGCAGAGAGTGAACTTCCCTTGGCGACTGCGCCAGCCTGCAGCGTCTGCGCCAGCACCGCCGGCGCATTGCTGCCGAGAGTGGCGTACATATTGGGCACCTTGCCAAGGCCCTTGCGGATCGCGCCGAACAGTTCGGCCGTCTGGCCGGTGGCTTCCTGGACGGGGGCGGTATGGAGACGGGTGGTCATGATTGAAGCTCCTTGCTGATTCGATGGTGGATGTCTGGGTTCCTTGCTGCGGAGGCACCGTGCTGCGTGGCGCTTCCTTGGACTCCATAGTAGAAGCGCAGCCGATCCGAATGGACTAGAATCTACTCAACTTTTTGCTCAATCGTCTCAATGGACAGTCTTAGCGAACTCGTGCGCCTGCTCGCCCCGTCGGGCACCGTGGATCTGCATTGCCGTGTGGCGGGGGTCTGGTCCGCCTTCAACGCCCAGGCCGCGCCGGGCCATGTGCCGTATCACGTGATCCTGGAAGGCCAGATCGAGATCACCGTGGGCGATGCGCGCCTGCGCGCCGCCGCTGGCGACGTGCTGCTGTTCCCGCACGGTGCCGCCCACACGCTGATCGGCCTGCAGGCCGGCTCGCGCACGGTGGCGGAGTCGCGCCATTTCAACGGCGTGGTCACGGAAGTCACCGTGCCCGGCGCCGCCGCGCCGCTGGACATCCTGTGCGGCACCTTCGTGCTGGGCAGTTCGGCCGATGTGCTGCTGCGCACGCTGCCGGAGGTGCTGTGCATCGGCACCGACGATGCCAACCGGAACGGGGATGCGAGCTGGCTGCGCGGGCTGATCGGCATGATGCATGCGGAGGCGGACCGGCCACGGCCGGGTGGGGCGGCGATTGTGGCGGACCTGTCCACGGCGCTGTTCACCGTGCTGCTGCGGGCCTTGATCGAGCGGGGCGGGGTATCGCGCGGGCTGATCGCGCTGATGGCGGATGCCCGCATGGCGCGCGTGGTGGAGGCGGTGGTGCGGGCGCCGGAGCAGCCGTGGACCTTCGATAGCCTGGCCGCGCTGTGCAACGTCTCGCGCGCCACACTGGCGCGGCGCTTTGCCCAACTGGGCGGCATGACGCCGCTGGAACTGGTGACCACGTTGCGCATGGAGCGCGCCGCCCGGCTGCTGCGGCAGGATGGGCTCTCCGCCGCTGCCGTGGGCGAGCAGTGCGGCTACGCCTCGCAGGCTGCGTTCGGCCGCATGTTCGCCCAGCATTTCGGCATCGCACCGGGCGCGTACCGGCGCGAGCATCGCGCGCGCCGCGCGGTCGAAGCATGATGCATGTGCATCAAGATCGACATTTTCGCTGTAGGAGGTGACCCGTCACAAACTCGCGGCGTGCACCCTCTGGCGGGCAGGGCCCCGCGTTGACTAGACTCGACGGAACGACAGGAGTCTTCAGGAGGGCTGCGCCATGGCCGCACGTTCCATCGCCTCGCTATCCATCAGCTTCGGGCTGGTGTCGATTCCCGTAAAAGTGTTCTCGGCCACCGAGAGCAAGTCCGGCATCAGCTTCAACCTGCTGCACAAGGGCTGCGGGTCGCGCCTGCGCCAGCAGTACATCTGCCTGAAGGAAGACGTGGTGGTGGAGCGCGCCGACATGGTCAAGGGCTACGAGTTCGAGAAAGACCGCTACGTGACCTTCACGCCCGAGGAACTCAGCGCACTGGAGGAAGCCGCGCAGCAGACCATCGACATCGTCTCCTTCATGCCCGCCGGCGCCATCGACCCGATCTACTACGACAAGCCCTACTACCTGGGCCCGGACAAGCGCGGCGCCAAGCCGTACAACCTGCTGGCCGAGGCCATGCGCAAGACCAGGACCTGCGCGCTGGCCAAATGGTCGTGGAAGGGCAAGCAGTACATGGTGCAGATCCGCGTGGGCGACGATGGCCTGATCCTCCAGCAGTTGCTCTATGCCGACGAGGTGCGTGACATGGCCGACCTGCACGTCGAGGAGACCGACGTGCAGCCCGCCGAGCTGGCGCTGGCGCAGCAGTTGATCGAACAAAATTCGGTGAAAGGCTACGACGCCTCGGCCTATACCGACGAGGAGAAGCAGCGCATCCTCGACCAGATCGACAAGAAGATCGCCGGCAAGAAGATCAACGTAGCGGCCGAGGCCCCGGCGCCGTCCGGCGGCGAGGTCATCGATCTGATGGAAGCCCTGCGCAAGAGCATCGGCGCGAACAAGCGCCAGCCGGCGGCCGCCAAGAGTGCGGGGAAGGCTGCCGCGCCGGTTGCCGCGCCGGTTGCAGACACCGCGCCGCGCAAGACCGCCCGCCGCGCCGCTGCCCCGGCCAAGACCGCCGCCAAGACCGCCGCCGAGCCCAAGCGGGCCCGCAAGCAGGGCTAGCGCGATGATGGAAGTCAGGATGGATGCGTATTGATGGATGACTACTCCATGCGCGATGTCCAGGGCGTGCTGGGCATCTCGCGCACCGTGGTGACGGCGCTGATCGCCGCTGGCGTGATCGCGCCCCGGCGCGGCGCGCGCCAGGCCTATCGGTTCACGTTCCAGGACGTGGTGCTGCTGCGCACGGCCCAGTCGCTGCGCGATTCGCGCATTCCCACGCGCCACATCACCCGCTCCCTGAAACGGCTGCAAGGGCTGGGCGAGGGACGGCCGCCCACCGGCCTGCGGCTGTCCGCCGTGGGCGGCGACGTCACCGTGCAAGACCGCCAGGGTCGCTGGCATGTGGACACGGGCCAGTTCGTGCTGGACCTGGATGCGGCCGGCAGATTGCCGCAGCCACCGGGCAATATCGTCGATCTGCGACGTGGGCGGGCACCGTCTTCACTCACGGGCGACACCGATCCCGCCGGCTGGTTCGAACGCGGCGTGGCCAGCGAGCAGCATGACGACGCCGCCGGTGCGGAAGCGGCCTATCGCCAGGCCGTGGCGGCGGCGCCGGATTACCTCGATGCCTGGCTGAACCTGGGCTGCCTGCTGAGCGAGCAGGGCCGCCATGCCGACGCCGTGGCCAGTTACCGGGCGGCGCTGGCGGCATTGCCCGCGCAGCCGCTGCTGCACTTCAACCTCGGCGTGGCGCTGGAAGACGCCGGCACGCCGCGCGAGGCGCTGGAGAGCTACCACGCGTGCATCGAACTGGCCCCCGATTTCGCCGATGCGCACTACAACGCCGCGCGGCTGCACGAAGCCCTCGGCGACCCGCGCCGCGCGATCCGGCATTACAACCAGTACCGCCGGCTAGAGCCCGTGGACTAGGGGAGGGGTATTTTTGGCATGGCATGGCGCGACCGCTTCGAGGGATGGTCTTTCTCGCCCGTCACATGGATGGTGTCGCTGCTGGTGTGTGCAGTGACCACGGCGACCGCGTTGTGGGTGGGAGAGCAGTACGCCCAGCAGCTGGTGGACCGCCGCGAGTCGATGGTCGCCCGGGACGTGGTGGCTGCCATCGAACGCATCATCGCCACCGTGGAGCGCGAGGGCGGCCGGCACGTGGCGCCGCTGGCCGGCAAGCCCTGTGCGGAAATCGGCCGCCCGCTGCGCGAGCGCGAAAGCTACATCCCCTATGCCCGCGCGGCGGCCATGGTGGCCAATGACGTGATCTATTGCTCGTCGGCGCGTGGCGAGATCAAGGTGCCGCTGAGCTGGTATTTCGGCGATAACACAGCCGCCGCACGGCACCAGCGCATCGTGCTGGTGGGCCGCACGCCTTTCCGCGAGCAGGCGCCCGCGCTGGTGCTGTACCTGCCCAGCGCCACCCAGCCCTCGCAGGGCGCGGTCTTCGTGATTGACAGCACCTACCTCGTGGACACCCTGGCGCACGGCAAGGAATTCGGCGCCGGCACCATCGCCCTGAGCGTGGGCGAGGCCATGATGGACCAGGACGGCACCTACCGCGATGCGCCCACCGCCATCCCACGCAGCACGCTGGCGCGCTCCAGCGCCTATCCGCTCGCCGTGGCGGTGGTGGCCTCCCCGGCGTTCTCGTCGGAATTGATGCGCCGCTACGGGCTGTTCGTGGGCGCCATCGGGCTGCTGTTGGGGCTACTGGCCGTGGCCGGCTTCCTGATCGTGGCCGCGCCGAAGCGGCTGCTGCTCCAGGCCGTGCGGCAGGGCCTGCGGCGCGGCGAGTTCCATCTGGCCTACCAGCCGATCGTGTCGGTGCGCACGCGCGAGACCATCGGCGTGGAAGCCTTCCTGCGCTGGCGCCATCCGCGCTGGGGCATGATCCCGCCCGCGTCGTTCATCGAAACGGTGGAATCCACGGCGGTGATCGACGACATCACGCGCTTCGTCCTGCATCAGGCCGTGAACGACATGAACCGCTACCGTCCGACACGCGCGCTCCATGTGGCCGTGAACGTGGCACCGCTGAACCTGCGGCGCAAGGGTTTCGCGGCGGAGTTGGCGGCTTTGCAGGCGTCGATGCCGGACGGCTCCGGGCTGGTGATGGAGATCACCGAGCGCCACCTGCTGGCCGACCACGGCGCAGCCATGGAAGCGTTCGACCGCCTGCACCACGCCGGCATCCGCCTGGCCGTGGACGACTTCGGCACGCGCAACAACAACCTCGACATGATCCGCAACTTCCCGTTCGACTACCTGAAGATCGACCGGCAGTTCACCCAGGACGTCTCCCCGGACGGCCGGGCCCTGCTGCGCAGCATCGTGGCGATGGCGCACCACTTCCGGCTGGTGGTCATCGCGGAGGGTATCGAGTCGGAAGCCCAGCACGCCTTGCTGGCGGAAGTCGGTGTGGACTGCGCCCAAGGCTACCTGTACCGCCGCCCGGCCAGCGCCCGGGAGATTCTGGGCGACGGGGAGGTGCAGGAGGCGGAGGCGGTGGTGGCGGCTTAGGTGGCGGCGCAGGGGGGCCATCACATTTACTTCAAAGGCAGGTCGACCGTGGCCCGCTGAAGCTGGTCGGCGCGCCAGTGGTTAAGCTCGGCCTCACAGGCCAACCGCCAGATTTCCAACGCGTTGCCAATCGCGCCGCCGCCCAGCGCTGCGGCAAGCGAGCACTGATCCTTGCGATAGGTGGCAAAGGCTTTCGTGCTGGCAGCCAATCGCACTTTTGCGAAATTGACGTATTTGAGGTCTTCATCCCATCCGGCAAGTCGGCCACTGGCCTCCGCCTCGGCAGCCTTCAATGCTTTCCGACTTTCGTCGACTTTCGCCACAAGGCATTCGCGCATGCCAGCCTGCGAATACGCTCCGCACGCTTCGCGCAAGGTCCGCTCGGTGGGCGTAGCGGCCGGCGCCGCGTAGGCCGGTGTTAGACCGAGTGCCAGCCAAAGGGCGACGGATTTTATTGCACGCATGATGCCGGAGTGCCTGTTTTAACGAGAGTCAACGCAACGTCGAGCTTTTTCGCGTAGTGCAAATCGCCGCCGCCGTTATAACGCTGGGCAATCGTCGACGTGGTAATAGGGCGCCATGCCATAATGACACGTTGAATCGATGCCTTCTGGTATTTGAGGATCTGACCGGGCCGCAGCACGGTGACTCCGGGGTTCAGATTCCGAAGACTTTCCACCGTCGTCCCATACATTCTTGCCATTCGGTCCAGGCTGTCACCGGGCTTGACCGCTACCTGCTGCGCGTGATGACCGGCGTGCGGCACGGTGCGGTGTTCCGAGATAGCCATGCGCATCAGCAGATAGCCGATGCCGGCTCGAATATTGTGTGCGGGCATGGCTTTGGCTGACTGCGCAGTCAGGCGGACCCTCCACGCGGGAGGAATAATCAATTCGCCGCCTTCCTTTCCTGATAGGAAGGCCGTCAGACCGGGATCGCCGGGCACGCCGATTTGCATCGGTTTCCGCGTCCATTCGTTGCTCGCCGCACCTGACTCCACCCATAGCATCGCCTTGATCAGGTACCAGTCGAGGGGGCGGTATCCAGCGACCCCAGCCAGATGCCGATTGTATTCATCGACCGCCAACCGGATTTCGCAGTCCCACGTTCGCCAGGCCGGGTTGCCAGGCGCTGCACGAATGCCGTCCACCCATTTATCGAAACCCGATTTTTCCGCCGATTGAATAGTCATGTTTGTTCGCCGAAAGCGATGCCAGAGATCCGGCCATCCTATTCAGATCGGGAGAGGGACGCCAATGGAGTTATTTCATGTCAGTTTGGACGGTCTGCTATGGATTTTTCTGATGGATGCCGGATTGCTACGGCTCACCCCTCCGCCTCAATCATCCAGCACGCCACATCCAGCCTGACCGTCTCGCCGTGCACGTAGGGTTCGAACGCCGGGCGTACGGCATCGATGACGGCTTTCCGTCGGCTTTCGTCGAGGTCGGGGAGGATGCGGCCCAGGGGGCCGAGGCGGGTGATGTAGGTGAGCAGGTCTTTTTCGGCGAAGGTGCACGTGACGTCGATGGGCTGGAGGCTGATGCCGTGCCAGCCGCTGTCTTCCAGGATTTGTTCGACGCGGGCGGCGTTGGCGAAGGCGAACTGGCCGGGGGCGTTGGGTTGGCGCGGGGGCAGTTCGGGCAGCAGCGGGGCGGCGGCTTGTTCGGCGGTGGTCATGAACGGGTTTTCGGCGGCGCTGCGCCAGGCGATGGCGCGCAGCGCGCCGTTGGGGCGGAGGGCCTGGCGCAGGTTGGCGAAGGCGCGGACGGGGTCGTCGAAGAACATCACGCCGAAGCGGGACACGATCAGGTCGAAGCTGGCCGGGGCGAAGGCGTGCGTCTGGGCATCGGCGAGGATGAATTGCGCCGGCACTTGCTCACGTGCGGCGCGGGCCTGGGCGGCGGCGAGCATCGGGGCGGAGATGTCGATGCCCGTGGCCTGGCCGGCCACCCGGGCCACGGCCACGGTGGTGCCGCCGGTGCCGCATCCCACGTCCAGGACGGCGCGGGCCTGGCACTCGGCGGTGGTCTGGGCCAGCAGGTCTTCGAACGGCTGGAACAACTGGTCGAGGATCGCCTGGGCATCCACCCAGGCATTGCCGGCCGTGCCGTTCCACAGCGCGGTCTGGGAGTCATCGGTCGGGCGGGTGGCATCCATGCGGGTCTCCTGATGGGTCTGGCTTGTGTGCCTGGCTTGTGTGCGGGGGTCGAAGCCTGCAATATGCCAGGTCAAGTCAACTTGAGGTCAAGACGTGAGCCTGGAGATTTCCGAGGTGGTGCGGCAGTCGGGCGTACCGGCCTCCACGCTGCGGTTTTATGAGGAAAAGGGCCTGATTGCGCCCATTGGCCGGCGGGGGCAGCGCCGCGTGTTCGATGCCGGGGTGCTGGAGCGCCTTGCGCTGATCGCGCTAGGGCGCGCCGCCGGGTTCTCGCTCGACGAGATCGGCGCGGTCTTCGTGCCGGGCGGGCAGCCGCGCATCGACCGCACGATGCTGGCCGACAAGGCCGACGAACTCGACCGGACCATCCGCAAGCTCACCGCCATGCGCGACGGCCTGCGCCACGCCGCCGCCTGCCCGGCGCCGAGCCATATGGAGTGCCCGACCTTCCGCAAGATCCTTGGCCTTGCCGCCGCCCAGCAGGCCCAGCCGCGGCGGCGACGTCCTCCCACGTAATTCCATTGGATGGAATTGGCCCATCGCGCCGATGCCCGCCGAAGCCTAACCTGTAGCCATTCCAGACACATGCCCCGCACCCGCGAGGGCGTGGATAAACGCTACAGGAGACAGCCTTGGCACTTCCCAGCATTCGTTCCGTTTCCCTTGCCCTGATCGCCGCCGCGTGGGTGCCCTTGACGTCCTTGGCACCCGGCGCGGCGCAGGCCGCCAGCACCTTCCCAGACAAGCCCGTCCGCATCGTGGTGCCGTTCTCGCCCGGCGGCGGCACGGACCTGATCGCCCGGGCGATGGGCGTGGCCATGGGGCAAGACCTCGGCCAGGCCGTGGTGATCGACAACCGCCCCGGCGGCGGCACCATCATCGGCACGGACAATGTGGCGAAAAGTGCGCCCGATGGCTATACGCTGGTCATGGCGACCTTCGCCCATGCGGTGAACCCGAGCCTCCAGCCGAAGCTGCCCTATGCCACCGACAAGGCGTTCGCGCCGGTGATGCTCGTCGGCCGCTCGCCCAATGTGCTGGTGGTGCGCAAGGACAGCCCATACAAGACCGTGCAGGACGTGATTGCCGCCGCCAAGGCCAAACCGGGGCAGGTCTCGTTCGCCTCGCAGGGGCCGGGCACGTCGGCGCATCTGGCCGGCGAGCTGTTCAAGCGGCTGGCCCACGTTGACCTCAATCACATCCCCTACAAGGGCGCCGGCCCGGCCATCACCGACCTGCTTGGCGGGCAGGTGGACATGATGTTCGCCACGGCGTCCGCCGTCGGCAATCTGCTGGAAGGGGGCAAGCTGCGCGCCCTCGGCGTGACCAGCGCCCAGCGCTCCGCCAGCCCCGACCTGGCCAGCGTGCCGACCATCGCGGAGGCCGGCGTGCCCGGCTACGTGGCGGAGAGCTGGTACGGGCTCTACGCGCCGGCTGGCACGCCGGGCCCGGTCATCGCCCGCCTGAACGCGGCGGCGCGCAAGGCCGTGACATCCGAGGCATTCCGCAAGCGCGCCGACGCCGAGGGCCTGATCGTGAGCCCCGGCACGCCCGACGACCTTGCCCGCTACGTGCGGGGCGAGGCGTTGCGCTGGAGCCAGGTCATCAAGGACGGCCACATCAGCCTGAACTGAACATTCCCAATCCGATTTCTTCCGATTTCATCCGATTTCATCCGATTTTTCCGAGCCCCGACATGACCCATCTTCCCGATTTCCAGCTGATCCAGTTCGCGGTGCGCGATGGCATCGCCGTGCTGACCCTGAACCGCCCGGACAAGCGCAATGCCATCAGCGATGCCATGCGCAGCGAGCTGATCGTCGCGCTCGAGCACGCCACCGCCAGCCGGGACATCCGCGCGCTGGTGCTGACCGGCAACGGCAAGGGCTTCTGTGCCGGCGGCGACGTGGCCGGCATGCAGCGCCGCATGGACGCGCCGCCGGGCGAAGTCGGCTTCAACGGCTGGACGCGCCAGCAGCGCGTGCATCATTCCGTGGCGCTGCTGCACAACATGCCCAAGCCCACCATCGCAGCCGTCAACGGCGGCGCCAACGGCCTGGGCGCGGACATGGCGATGGCCTGCGATTTCGTCATCGCCGCCGAATCGGCCAGCTTCACGTGGTCTTACATCCATCGCGGCCTGATTCCCGATGGCGGTGGCATGTACTTCCTGCCGCGCCGCACGGGCCTGGCCACGGCCAAGGCGCTGATCTTCTCGGGCCGCAAGGTGGAGGCCGCGGAGGCGCTGCAACTGGGCATCGCCGACCGGCTGTCCGCATCGCCCGAATCGTTGCTGGGCGATGCGCTGGCCTGGGCTGCCGAACTCTCGCACGGCTCCCCGACCGCGCTGGCGCTGGGCAAGAGCATCCTCAACCAGACCTTCGAGCTGACCGCCGACCAGGTCTTCGCGCAGGGCAGCCAGGCGCAGGGCATCTGCTACACGAGCACCGAGCACCGTGAATCGGTGATGGCGTTCCTGGCGAAGGCCGCCGCCGCCAAATCCACGCAGCAGGGCTGAGCCATGACATCCCACTCCCTGACTTCGTCGGCCACTGCTTCGGCCACTTCCTCCGCCATCGCCCGGCTGGTCAAGCCGCGCAGCGTGGCCGTAATCGGCGCATCGGCCGATCCGAACAAGACTTCCGGCCGCCCGGTGTCCTACCTCACGCGGCACGGCTTTGGCGGGGCGATCTATCCGGTCAATCCGAAGGTGACCCAGATTGGCGACCTGCGCTGCTATCCCGATATCGGCTCGCTGCCCGAGGTGCCCGATGTCGGCATCGTGCTGCTTGGCGCCGAGCGCGCCCATCTGGCGGTGCGTGAGCTGGCGCAGCGCGGCACCGGCGCGGCCATTGTGCTGGCCAGCGGCTACACCGAGACCGGCGCCGACGGCGCGCGCCGGCAGGCCGAACTGATCGAGGCAGCCGGCAGCATGCGGCTGCTGGGGCCCAACACCATCGGGCTGGTGAACCTGACGGACAGCATTCCGCTGTCCGCCAGCGGTGCGCTGGAGATGGAGCATTTCCCGGCGGGCAGCATCGGCGTGGTGTCGCAGAGCGGCGGCATTCTTGGCGCGCTGCTTTCGCGCGCGGCGGCGCGGGGTATCGGCCTGTCCAAGCTGGTCTCCACCAGCAACGAGGCCGATCTGGACCTTGCGGATTTCATCGACTATCTGGCCGACGATGACGCCACGCGGGTGATCGCCCTGTATGTGGAAAGTGTGCGGCATCCCGAGAAGTTCCGCGCGGCGGCGCTGAAGGCGGCGGCGGCCGGCAAGCCGGTGGTGGCCTTCAAGATTGGCCGCTCCGAGGCGGGCGCGCGCGCGGCGGTGTCCCATACGGGCGCGATGGCCGGCGCGGATGCGATGTACGACGCGCTGTTCCGGCAGGTGGGCGTGATCCGGGCGCAGACCTTTGCGGACCTGATCGACATCCCGGCCGCACTGGCCACGGGCCGTGTGCTGCACGGCAAGCGCGTGGCCGTGCTGACCTCGACCGGCGGCGCGGGCACGCTGGTGTCGGACAGCCTGGGCATGTCCGGCTTCGAGACGCCGCCGCCGGACGCCGCCACGGCCGAGCGCCTGCGCGCGCTGCAACAGGGCGACCATGCCGCGCTCGACCGCAACCCCATCGACGTCACGCTGGCCGGCCTGCAGCCCGACCTGTTGCGCGGGGCGATCCGCGCATTGCTGGCCAGCCCGAGCTATGACGCCGTGGCGATCATCGTCGGTTCCTCCGGGCTGGCCATGCCCGACCTGATGGCCAACGCCATCCGCGACTGCCTGCCCGAGAGCGACAAGCCGGTGCTGGCCTACGTCAGCCCCCATGCGCCGCAGGTGGCGGCGGTGCTGAACCAGCGTGGCGTGCCGGCGTTCAGCGCGCCGGAATCGTGCGCGGTGGCGCTGGGTGCGATGCTGGCCGCCGGCGCCTTGGCCGGTCTGGGCGCCAGTGAGCCGACGGCGGTGCCCGAGGTCGATACCTCGGACCTGCCGCCCGGCCCGCTCGACGAAGCGGCCGCCAAGCAGCTGTTCGCGCGCTTCGGCGTGCCGGGGGTGCGGGAGGTCGTGATCGAGGACGAAGGCAAGGACAAGGATACGGACAAGGATAAGGACAATGCAGGCGCCCGGTCCGCCGCAGAATCGCTGGGCGAGCGCGTGGTGCTCAAGATCCTGTCGTCGACCATCACCCACAAGAGCGATGTGGGCGGCGTGGCCGTCAACGTGCGGCCGCAGGCCGTGCCGGCGCGGCTCGCCCGCATGCGCGAGGACGTCAGCCGCCACCTCGGCCGCACCGGTCACACCGGCCCGGCGCCCACACGCTTCGTGGTGCAGGAGATGGTGGAGGGCGGCGTGGAGCTGATCCTCGGCATGCACCGCGACGCGCTGGGCACGGCAATCCTGCTCGGCATGGGCGGGGTGACGGCGGAGCTGTTCCAGGACACCACCATGCGGCTGCTGCCGGCGCAGGGCGGCCTGCCGCGCGACGAGGCCCTGGCGATGATCCGCGCGCTGAAGACCTGGCCGCTGCTGGATGGCTATCGCGGCCGGCCCAAGGCTGACGTGGAGGCGCTGGCCGATGCTATCGTTGCGTTTTCGGCGATGGCCGCCGCCATGGGGGCGCGGCTCGTCGAGGCGGAGATCAATCCGGTCTTCGTGCTGCCGGCCGGGCAGGGGGTGCGCGCGGCGGACGGCGTGGTGGTCATCGGGGAGGCAGGACCTTGAAGGAAGACGCATCGGCGGCGGCATTCGTCGCACGATTGGCGGCGCAGGGCACGACCTGCGTCACGGAAGCGGCCGGGTGCCGCATGGTGTGGCGCCGCTTTGGCAGCGGGCCAGACGTGCTGCTAGTGCACGGCGGCCACGGCAGCTGGCTGCACTGGGTGCGCAATATCGAGGCGCTGGCGGCCCGCCATACGGTCTGGGTGCCGGATCTGCCCGGCTACGGCGCCTCGGGCGACCCGGCGGGGACTGACCTGCCGGCGCTGGTGGAAGCCGTGGCGGCGGGCTTCGCCCAACTGCCCGGGATGGGCGATGTCGATCTGGTCGGCTTCTCGTTCGGCGGACTGACGGCCTCGCATCTGGCCTCCCGCCTGCCCGGCGTGCGCGGACTGGCGCTGCTGGGGCCGGGTGGCCATGGCGGCACACGGCGGCAGACCATCGCCCTGGTCGACTGGCGCCGCGCCGAGCGCCCCGAGGCGCTGGCGGCGGCGATGCAGCAGAACGTCGCCGCGTTCATGATCGCGGACCCGGGGAAGGTGGATGCGCTGGCGCTGCTCGCCTATACCGAGTCCTGCCGCGAAACGCGCTTCCGCAGCAAGCAGATTTCGCGTGCGGGCGGGCTGGGCGAGGCGCTGAACCACTTCGGCGGGCCGGTGCTGATGGCCTTTGGCGAGCACGATGTGACCGCCGATCCGCCGGCGGTGCTGGCCAGCCTGATCGACGGGCGGGACGGCCGGCGCGGCGAGATCGTGCCAGGCGCCGGCCACTGGGTCCAGTACGAGGCCGACGCCGCCATCAACGCGCTGCTGCTGGCGTGGCTGGCGCGCTGAGTGGCTGATTGAGCAGCACACAACACGCGCAGGAGAACCGATCGTGGACATGCAGGATGCCCGGCGCCGGGCGCGTGGTCGCGCGGCCAGCACGCTCGCCAATCGCTCGCTTGAACGCGGCATCGAGATCCTGCGCGCGTTCCGCCCCGGCGCCGATGTGCTCGGCAATGGCGAATTGGCGGAACGCACCGGGCTGGCCCGGTCCACGGTCTCGCGCCTGACCCAGAGCCTGGTCGACACCGGCTTCCTCCAGTACGACGCCACGCTGCGCGCCTACCGCCTCGGCGCGCCGGTGCTCAGTCTGGCGCACGCGATGCATGCGGGATCGGTGGTGCTGCAGGTGGCCGCGCCGATGATGCGCGAACTCGCGCAGGCCGAACACATCAACGTGGGGCTGGCCATGGCCGACCGCGACGAGATGGTCTATCTGGAATCGATTCGATATAGCCGCAAGGTGTCGCTGCGCACGGTGGTGACAGGGCAGCGGGTGCCGATGGCGCTGACCTCGCTGGGCCGCGCGTGGCTGGCGGTGGCGCCGGCTGAGGAACGACAGGCGCTGATGGACACCTTCGCGCGCAGGTCCCCGTCAGGCTGGCCGGCGCTGGAGCGCGAAATCCTCGATGCCATGGCCCAGGTGGCGCGCCAGGGCTGGTGCGCGGCAAGCTGGCAGCCCGAAGTGGTGGCGCTGTCCACGCCGCTGCGGCTGGCCCATCATCCGGTTCATGTATTGAATGTCAGCGTGTCCACGAAGGCGCCGGTGGCGGAAGCCATCGCGGAACTGGCGCCGCACCTGATGCGGCTGGCGGGAAAGATTCAGGCGGCGTTCGAGCGCGACGATCAGGCGACGTGGCGGTTCAGCCCGAGCTGAACTTGGACCAGCCCGCGCCACCCCGGCCACCATCGGCACGCCCGGCCAGCTTCACCGGCCCGCAGCAGCCACACCCCGCACCGTGGCTCGACAACTCAGACGGCACGGCCCCCGGCGCCCCCGCCAACGCCGGCGCGGCCACCAGCGCCCGCGCCGCAGCCTTGCCACAGTGGGGGCAGCTAACCGGCTCATCCCGCTGCGCCATCGGCCGCATCAACGCAAAATCACCGCAATCGTCACAGCGGTAGTCATAGGTGGGCATCGCATCTCCGCTGGATCGGGGAACAAGAAGGGTTCAGCTTACGCCAGGGCTCGTAAAACGTCGATGGCGAGGAACCCGGGCGGTCAGGGGCCGTAGGTCAGATGCCGGGTTCGGTGATCTCGCATGCGAAGCGTCTCGAGCCAGTCTTGCCATGTCTCTGGATCGATATTCCCCAACATTCGCGCCTCGGCCCGCTTCAAGTAGGCCGCCTGCTGGGGCAGGCTCAAGCCTTCCCAGTACCTGTCCCAGATGCTCTCGTACCAATGCGCGGCGTCGCCCTGCAGGCAGATCGCCAGCGGCCCGAGTTCGGGCCACGCGACCCACGGCGGCGGGGGCGAAAAGTCGGAAAGGGCGGAGAGCAGCGCCATGTCGCGGGTCAGGACGCGAACCTGTTGGCCGCCTGTCACCTCGGATTCGGCGAAAAGGGTGTCGAGTTTTCCCGCTGCGACACAAGCCCGATAGCGCGGCAGGTCGTCCACCTCGATGCTCTGCGACTGCACGAAGGCGTAGATCCCAACCTCGCCCAGCCAGATGGCACCAGGGTACGCCGGCAGCGGAATTTCCTCGATCGGGGCGCCCTCCGGAAACATCTCCCGCAACGCCGCCCGTGGCAGCGCGAACGCACGCTCCAGCGCGGCGATGCGGTGCTTCAGCCAGTCGGCTTCTGCCGCCGCTTCCTCCCGTCTGGCCCGGGCTTCGGCAAGCCGAGTCGTCCATTTTTGAAACGAAAGCATGATGCCCCTTAGGAATAGGGGGCGCACGGCGAGCATGGCATCGGTCTTCCGCGAAGTAAAAAACTGTGACGCAACTGTAACTTTCTGGGGCGGCGTAGCTGGGCGGAAGCGCCAGACGTTCACGTCTGACCTATCCTGAAACCAGCCCGGGCTCAGCGGCTGGATGCCGGGCGGCGCATGGGTTCCTGTCCTGTTTTATGTCCGGGCATCGTCCGTCGCGTTCCAGGCCGTGCTTTCGCAGGCGTGATGCCATGTCCACGTACTTTCTGCCCATTCTGGTTGCCGTAGCGGCGCTGGGGCTGGCCGGGGCGGCCGGGGGCGCGCCGGCGCCTTCGCAGGCGCAGCCGTCTTCCGCGTTGTCGGTGACGTTTATCCATCCGGAGACCTATACCGACGCCTCGTGGTCGCAGTCGTATGGCAGTGACCGGCAGGTGCTCGATGAACTTCGGCGGCACTTCGCCAGGCTGGCGGCGCGCGGGTTGCCGGCGGGGTATTCGCTGACCATCGAGGTGCTGGACATCGATCTGGCCGGCTATCTCGACTGGCGCTACGCGCAGCAGGTGCGCGTGATCCGGGATGCCACGTGGCCGCGCATGACGTTGCAGTACGAGCTGCGCCACGGCGACGAGGTGGTGGCCAGCGCGCAGGAGCGCATCTCGAACATGAACTTCGGCTGGGGCGTGAATCTGTACGGACCGTCGGACCGGCTGCGCTACGAGAAAGTCATGCTCGATGACTGGTTCGGGCGCCGCATCGGCAAGCTGACGGGCAAGAGCTAGGCCGTCTTGCCCTCGCCCTTGCCCTCGCCCCCGGCGGGCGGGAAATGGAGCGCCACGGTCAGCCCGCCGCCGGGCGTGTTGCCGAGTACCACGGCCGCGCCGTGGAGGCGGGCGATTTCCCGGACGATGGACAGCCCAAGCCCGCTGCCGGCACGCGACACGCCGGCTTCACCCCGGTAGAAGCGCTGGAACACGGCTTCCCGGTCTTCCGGCGCGATGCCGGGGCCGTTGTCCTCTACCTGTAGCCGCGTGCCGCGCACGCGCACCGTCACCATGGAGCCGGCGCCCGCGTAGCGCACCGCGTTGTCGATCAGGTTGCCGAGCAGTTCCTGGAGCAGTTCAGGCTGGCCGTCGATCTCGTCCTGCGCGTCGCCAGTTTCGACAACGTCCGCTTCGAAACCCAGGTCTACGCCGTCCCGCCGGGCCAGCGGTGCCCAGTCCAGCGCCACTGCCTGCGCCAGCGCGCCGAGCCGCAGCCGGTGGAGCGTGGGCGCGTAGCCGCTGTCCGGCTCCAGCCGCGAGAGCGACAGCAGTTGCTCCACCTCTTTCGCAGCCTGCCGGACCGAGCCGTTGAGGCGGGCCAGATGCGCGCGCGCGCCGGCGAGTTCACGCTCGCGCAGGGCCAGTTCCGATTCGGCCTGGATGATGGCCAGCGGCGTCTTGAGCTGGTGCGCGGCGTCGGCAAAGAAGCGCTTGCGCCCCTCGACCATGCGCTGGAGCCGTGCCACGTACTGGTTGACGGCGTTGACCAGCGGCTGGGTCTCCACGGGCAGCGTGGCGGCGTCCAGTGGCTGGAGGTCGTCCGGGCCGCGTGCGCTCATCGCCTCCGATAGCCGGTGCAGCGGCCGCAGCCCGCGCCGCACCCCGAACCAGACGATGGCCAGCGCCAGGCTGACCAGCATCAGCTCCTGCAACAGCGACCCCATCAGGATGTGCTTGGCCAGTTGCGCGCGCGGCTCGGTGGTCTCGGCCACGAGCACCCAGACCAGCTGGGTGCGCGCCGAGCGCACGTCATGCAGCGGCAGCGGCATGGCGGCCATGCGCACCGGCTCGCCGCGATAGGCGGCATCGTAGAACTGCGTGCGATAGAGCGCGCGCACCGGCTGGGTGGGCATCGGCAGGGCCGGATAGCCGGTGATGGTGGCGCCGGTCTCGTCGCGGATCTCGTAGTAAATGCGCGAGCCGGCCTCGGCGTCGAACACTTCGAGGGCGAGGTAGGGCACTTCCACCTCCACGCGGCCGTCGCGCAGGCTGATGCCCTCGCGCATGGCCTTGAGCGAGGCGGCCAGCGTGCGGTCGAACGCTTCGTGGGCGGCCGCCATGGCGCGGCGGTCAGTCAGCCACGCGTCGAGCGCCAGCAGCCCGAGCAGCGGCAGCAGCAGCCACAGCGAGAGCTGCCAGCGCAGGCTCGCCGATTTCATCCCCGGCTTCATCGTCGGCTTCATCGCCGACTCATGGCTGGGCGGCCAGCGGGGTGTCTTCAGCCGCCGGGGCGCGCGCCTCCAGCAGGTAGCCCAGCCCGCGCAGCGTGACGATGCCGACGCCGCTGCCTTCCAGCTTCTTGCGCAGGCGGTAGACGTAGATCTCGATGGCGTCCGGGTTCACCGACTCATCGATGCCGAAGATCTTCTCGGAAAGCGCGGCCTTGTTGACGGCCCGGCCATCGCGCAGCAGCAGGATCTCCAGCACCGCGCGCTCGCGCCCGGTGAGCGCCAGCAGCGTGCCGTGCAGCGTAAAGGCGCGGCTGACGGTGTCGTAGTGGAGCGGCCCGCAATGCAGCGCGGTGCGGTCGTGGCCATGGCTGCGCCGGATCAGCGCGCGGGCGCGCGCTTCCAGCTCGGTCAGGGCGAAGGGCTTGGCGAGGTAGTCGTCGGCGCCAAGGTCCAGGCCGCGCACGCGGTCTTCCACGGAACCATGCGCAGTCAGGATCAGCACCGGCACCGGGTTGCGCCGCTGGCGCAGGCGCCGCAGCACTTCCAGGCCGTCCAGGCGGGGCAGGCCGATATCGAGGATGGCCAGCGCGTAGTCCTGCGTGGAGAGCAGGTTGTCGGCGCTGGCGCCGTCGTGCATGCAATCGACCGTGAAGCCGCTCTGGCCGAGGGATTCCACGAGGGAGGCGGCCAGTTTCAGGTTGTCTTCGGCAAGCAGGATACGCATGGCAGGGTCACGGCGGGGACGACGGAGGCGGCAGGGGAACGGCAACAGCGCGTGAGTGATACCGGGAAGCGGCGGGGCGGGCTAGCTAGGGAAAGCCCCAATCCGCGCGCCCGCAACGGTCCGAATTTGAAGGATTTTCGAAAGCGATCTGAAAGTGAGCCTCCCATACCATTCGCGCCGTTCACTCACAAAAAAGACACAGGAGACAGGCATGAAACGGAAGGCATGGGTCGTTGCCGGACTGGCTTGCGTCGCCACGGGCGGCGCGGCGGCGCAGTCCAGCGTCACGCTGTACGGCATCGTGGATTCGGGCGTGGAGTATCTCAACCACGCGGGGCCGGGCGGCGGTTCGGCGGTCAAGTTGATCTCGGGCGGCAAGAATACCTCGCGCTGGGGCCTGCGCGGCACCGAGGACCTGGGCGGCGGCCTGAAGGCCGTATTCCAGCTGGAGAGCGGCATCGCCCTTGACACCGGCAAGCTGGACACCGACAACACGCTGTTCGACCGCCGCGCCACCGTGGGCCTGCAGAACAAGTGGGGCCGCCTGCTGCTGGGCCGTGACTTCACCACGACCTACGACTTCATGCTGCCGTTCGACCCGATGGGCTACGCGCCGAACTACTCGTGGGCGACTTCGTCCACGGCGTCGGGCGGGCGCAAGGACGGCATGTTCTCGCGCGCCACCAATGTGGTCCGCTATGACGGCAAGTTCGGCGGCGTGAAGCTGGGCGCCACCGTTGCGCTGGGCGAGGTGCCGGGCGAGTTCAAGTCTTCGTCGAAATATGACGTCGGCGTCGGCTATTCGTCCGGTGGCTTCGCCACGGCCGTTACCTGGGATCGCCAGAATGGCGCGGGCGGCAGCACCACGCCGGCCGATACCTTGGACTATATCCAGGGCGTCCACGCGGGCGCCAGCTATGACTTCGGCTCGCTTGCGCTGTACGGCGGCTACCGCAACTACAAGCGCGCCTTCACGAACGGCGCGGCGTCGCAGCTGAGCGACATGTACTGGCTGGGCGCGGCGTACGACTTCACGCCGGCCTTCACCCTCTACGGCGCGGTGTACAAGCAGAACATCAAGGGCGCGACGGACGGCGACCCGATCCTGTTCTCGCTGCGCGCTCAATACAATCTTTCCAAACGCACCATGGCCTACCTGTCCGCAGGCTATGCCAAGGCGCGCAACGGTCAGACCGTGAGTCTCTCGCGCGACCTGGCGGGCTCTGCCAACAACCAGGTCGGCGTCACGGCGGGTCTCCAGCACCGCTTCTGATTCTTTACGGTTGGACTGTTGTTCCGGACCATCGTGGTGGGTGGTCTTCCGGCGGCGCGAGGGGCTCGCACCGCCGGTTTTTGCATTTTTAGCCGACGCTATTGAGTCGCGCCGGTCACGCGCCAGATCACGTTGCCGACGTCATCGGCCACCAGCAACCCGCCGCGCTTGTCCACGGCCACGCCTACCGGGCGGCCCTGGGCGTCGCCGTCCGCGGTCAGGAAGCCGGTCAGCACGTCGAACGGCGCGCCGTTGGGCTTGCCCTGCTCGAACGGGACGAAGATCACCTTGTAGCCGGCGCGCGGCTTGCGGTTCCAGGAGCCATGCTGGCCGACGAACATCCCGTGCTGGAAACGCGCCGGCAGGCTGTTTCCGGCGGCGCTGGCCAGCCCCAGCGAGGCCGTGTGCGTGCCGACGGCGTAGTCGGGCACGATGGCCTTCGCCACCAGATCCGGAGCGGACGGCTTCACGCGCACATCCACATGCTGGCCGTAATAGCTGTACGGCCAGCCGTAGAAGCCGCCATCGCGCACGGAGGTGATGTAGTCCGGCACCAGATCGCTGCCGATTTCATCGCGCTCGTTCACGGCGGTCCACAACATGCCGTTGGTCGGCTCCCAGGCCATGCCGTTCGGGTTGCGCAGGCCGCTGGCGAACACGCGATGCTGGCCGGTCTGGCGGTCCACCTCCCAGATGGCGGCGCGGCCCGCTTCCTTGTCGATGCCATTCTCGGCCACGTTGCTGTTCGAGCCGACCGTGACGTAGAGCTTGTTGCCGTCCGGGCTGGCGATGATGTTCTTGGTCCAGTGGTGGTTCAGCGGCCCGCCTGGTAAATCGACGAGTTTCTGGCCCGGCGCAGTGATTGCCGGCTGCCCCGGCGCGTAGGGATAGCGCACCACGGCGTCGGTATTGGCCACGTAGAAGTCATTGCCGACCAGCACCATGCCGAACGGCGAGTTCAGATCCTTGAGGAAGACCGAGCGCTCGTCGGCCACGCCGTCGCCGTTGGTGTCGCGCAGCAGCGTGATGCGGTTGGCGCTCGGCACGCCCGCGCCAGCGCGCTTCATGACCTGCTTCATGACCCAGCCCCGGATGCCCTTGCCGTCATCGGGCTTGGGCGGCGCGTTCGACTCGGCGACGAGGACATCGCCATTGGGCAGCACGTAGACCCAGCGCGGATGGTCGAGCTTGTCGGCGAAGGCGGTTACCGTCATGCCGTCCGCCGCCACCGGCTTCTTGCCGTCCTCCCAGCCCTTGGCCGGCGCGATATGCACGGTCGGGATCAGGGTCTGGTTCGGCTCGGGCAACTGCGGCGACGGGCCGATGCCGGCCGACTCCGGCAGCTTGGCGGACTCGCCGCAACCGGTGGCGAGCAGCGCGGCGGCGGTCAGGCAGAGAGCCAGGGGGAGAGGACAATGGAGAGGAAGATGTAGAGGAAGATGGAGAGGACTACGGCGGAAGCTCGGCATGTCAGGCTCCTTGCGCGCGGGGCGCCTTGTTTCGAGCATAGGAAATCACTTGGCCGGCGTCTGTCGGCCAGTGTCCGACTTTATGCTGCCGCCGCCATTTCAGGCGAGCAGGCCGTGCCGCTTGTGCCAGTCGTGCAGTGATTCCTCCGGCCAGGTCTCGCAATGCCGATGGCCTTTGCCGCGTGGCACATCCACCCATGGCGCGACGTTCTCCAGCGAAGCCTCGACCACTTCAGGCGGGCGGGGCAGGGGCGTGTCGATGGCGCTTGCGTTGGGGTAGACCATGTCGGGCCAGCGCGGGTCCCAGAGCCACAGCGGGCTGCCGCACTCGCCGCAGAAATGGCGGAATGCCTTCGATCGCTTGGGGCGCTGGCCGGGCTCGCGCATCACGGCGTGATAGCGCGAGACGTGCTTCTTGCCGCGAACGCGCAGCGAGTGGGCATCCCCGCCGAGGTTGATGCCATAGCCCCCGCCGCCGCCGGTCTTGCGGCAGATCGAGCAATGGCAATGCATGTAGGGGCAGGGCGAGTCGGACTCCAGACTGAACTGCACGGCGCCGCATTGGCACGAGCCTTCGAGATGCATGATGCCTCCTGGTTGGCAAGGTCGATGCCTTCCAGTGTGGGCGACGGCGCCCCTCGCTTCAAGCACGCCAAATCTGCGATATCCGCGAAAAGTGTGGCGTTGTCGGAGAGTGTCTGTCAGCGCGGATGTGTTTTTGTAAGGAGATGTTGGAATGCGGCACGCGCGGCACGAGTCGGCTTCTAAACTTCGGTGCGCGGCGCAGGAAGCAAGACATCCTGCGCACGGCATTGCGTGGTGCCCTCGCTGCCAAAGCTTGTAGCTTGTAGCTTGTACGTGGGCACCGTCCGAGATAACAACATCTGAGAGGTCTCATATGTCCACGAACAAGTCCACGAACCAAATCATCCGCACTACCTCGCTGATCGGCGCCCTGACCGCCGGGCTGTTGTCCGCCACCGCGTTCGCCCAGACCACCGCCGCCCCGGCACCCGCTGGCGGCAACGCCGCCGTGCCGCCGGGCATGACACAGATTCAACCGCCGAAGGACCCGCTGGTGGAGCGCCGTGAAGCCCGCAAGGTCGCGAGCGACCAGTACAAGGCCGAGAAGGCTGCCGCGAAGGGCGAATACAAGCAGGACCTGAGCGCCGCCAAGCAGGAGCGCAAGGACGCCAACAAGGCGGCCAATGAAACCGCCAAGCAGGAACTGCAGGCGCCGAAGCAGTAATCGGCGAAGCGAGAGAATCCAGCCGGATTCTGCTGACCGGGGGCGGGCTGACTGGGGCGGGGCTAGACCAGCCGCGCTCCCGGCCACGCCCCGGACATCACGATATTCCGCACGGACTGCCGCACGGTCTGCATGATGTCCCACAACTCGGGCACCACGGTGCGATTGCGCGCCGTGGCCAGCACCACCTGGCGCGTCACCACTGGCTCCATCAGCCGGGCCGAGTGCAGCCGACCCTGTGCCACGCGGTCTGCCACGGCGGCGAAGGGCAGCAGCGTGGCGCCACAACCATCCTCCACCAGCCGCATCGACACCGTATTCGAGGCATCGCACTCCAGCGCCATGTTCAGCGTGGTGCCGGCGCGCGCGGCCAGCGATTCGGCCAGCACGCGCAGGCCGTGGCCGGTGCTCGGCAGGATCAGCGGCACCTCGCCCAGCCGCCGCACCGGGAAGGTCAGGCCAAGGTGACTCCACGAGGTGGGCGTCACCAGCGTCAGGTCTTCTTCCAGCAGCACATCCACCTTCAGCGCGCCTTGCTGCTCGGGCAGGTAGAGCAGGGCGACGTCGATCTCGCCGGCAGCCAGCCAGGCGAGGATCGGGCTGGCCAGCCCCTCGGCAAAGCGCAGCCTGGTCGCCGGAAAGCGCTGCTTGAGCGCCGTGCCGATGGACGCGAAGGCGGTATTGGCGATGGTCGGCTGCGCGGCGATGACCAATTGGGACGGCCCCTGCGCCGTGGACTTGCGCACGGCGGCACGGGCCTCGCTGAGCGTGACCGCCACCTGGCGCGCGTAGCCGAGCAGCGTGGAGCCGGACTCGGTCAGCACCACGCCCCGGCCGCTGCGGTGGAACAGGCGCGTGTCCAGCGCCGCCTCCAGCCGGGCGATCTGGCGGCTGACCGTGGACTGGTCCGCGCCAAGCTCCAGCGCCGCGCGGGAGATGCTCTGCGTGTTGGCCACGCAGACAAAGCACGCAAGGTCGTCGGAGTTCAGCGCTGACATCAGCCCGCCGTCTTGGGCTTGTCGCCGATGGCGAACGAGGCCATATGCTCGATCGCCTTGACCAGCCCCGAATGGTCCCAGCCAGCGCCGCCCTGCGCCACGCAGACGTTGAACAACTGCTGGCAGGACGCCGTGTTCGGCAGCCCCAGCCCCAGCGCCTTGGCCGTGGACAGCGCCAGGTTCAGGTCCTTCTGGTGCAGTTCGATGCGGAAGCCCGGGTCGAACGTGCGCTTGATCATCCGTTCGCCATGCACTTCCAGGATGCGCGAGCTGGCAAAGCCGCCCATCAGCGCCTGACGCACGCGCGCCGGGTCCGCGCCGGCCTTGGCGGCCAGCACCAGCGCCTCGCCCACGGCCTCGATGGTCAGCGCCACGATCACCTGGTTCGCCACCTTGGCCACCTGGCCGTCACCGACATTGCCGACCAGCGTGATGTTCTTGCCCATCAGCTGGAGCAGCGGCAGTACGCGGTCGAACACATCCTGCTTGCCGCCGGCCATGATCGACAGCGTGGCGGCCTTGGCCCCCACCTCGCCGCCGGACACCGGCGCATCCACATACTCGCAACCCAGCTTCTCGATGCGCGCGGCGAACTCGCGTGTCTCGATTGGCGAGATCGAACTCATGTCCACCACCGTCTTGCCCGGGCTCAGGCCATCGGCCACGCCTTGCTCGCCGAACAGCACGCGCGCCACGTCCGGGGTATCGGGCAGCATCAGGAAGATGACGTCGGCCTGGCGCGCCACCTCGGTGGCATTGGCGCAGGCCTGCATGCCGGCGTCCTGGAGCGCCTGCGGCACGCCGCTGCGGGTGTGGGCGTAGACCGTGTGGCCGCCCGCCTGAAGGTGCTGCGCCATCGGCGCGCCCATCACGCCGAGTCCGATGAATCCGATCTTGCTCATGTTGGTGTCCTATCTATATAGATATCGCGTCATTGCGCAAAGCGCTCGCGCAGCGCGCGGGAGGCATCGCGCAGCAGCGTGTGGTCCAGCCCCACGGCGACGAAGTGCGCGCCCATGTCGAGGTAGCGACGGGCGTCGGCCTCCACGGGGGTCAGTGTGCCGATGGCCTTGCCGGCGCGGTTGGCGGCGTCGTAGATCTGCGCCACGGCGGCCTGCACCTCCGGGTGGTTGGGGTTGCCCAGGTGGCCGTAGGCAGCGGCGAGGTCGTTCGGGCCGATGAAGATGCCGTCCACGCCGGGCTCGGCGCAAATCTCGTCGGCGGCCTCCACGCCCTTGCGGCTCTCGATCTGCACCAGCACGCAGATGTTCTCGTTGATGGTCTGGAAGAAGTCCGGCAGCGTGCCGTAGCGGTTCTGGCGCTGCACGCCGGACACCCCGCGCACGCCGTCCGGCGGGTAGCGCGTGGCCCGCACCGCGCGGCGCGCTTCCTCGGCCGACTCCACGAAGGGGATCAGGAAGTTATAGAAGCCGATATCCAGCAGGCGCTTGATCAGCACGGGGTCGTTCCAGGGTGGCCGTACTACAGGCGCGCTGGTGCTGTCCTTGAGCGCCATCAACTGCGGCACGAAGGTCAGCACGTCGTTGGGCGCGTGCTCGCCATCGAGCAGCATCCAGTCGAAGCCGGCCAGGCCGATGATCTCGGTGGTAACCGGCTGGCCGAGCGAGGTCCAGCAGCCAATCAGCCGCTTGCGCGCGAGGATGTCGGCGCGGAACTGGTTGGGCAGCGGGGAAAGCTGGGGCAGGTGAGGAGTCGTCATGAGAATTCCTTGAGCCTTGGGTTCAGGCCGCCGCCAGGGCGGAGAGTGGGCCGGGCGACTGGCCGCGCGCCTGGAGCACGCGCGCCGCGGCGTCGTCGAGCTGGGCCAGCGTGCCGGCATCCACGGGGATAAAGTCGGCGCGAGCCTTGCGCCATGCGCGTTCGGGGTCGCCGGGGAGGCGGATGGCATCGTTGCCCGGTTGCAGCCGGGACGCCTTCATCCATTCGACAAAGGCTTCCACCTCATGGCCGAAGGTGGTGCTGCTGCCAAGGCGGGCCGGGTCGAAGATGATCGCCAGCATGTTGTTCCAGACCGCATGCTCGTGCGTGAGCGTTTCCGGGCGGATGGTATGGCCGCCAGTGACTGCGGCGCCGAGCAGCTCGCACATCACGGCCAGCACGTAGCCCTTGTGCTCGCCGAACGTGCGCAGCGCACCCTGCGGCGTGCCGGGCGCCGGGAACATGACCGAGGGGTCGTCGGTGGGGTGCCCGGCCGGGTCCATCAGGCTGCCAGCCGGCACCGGCACACCCTTGTTATTGGCCACGCGCACCTTGCCCAGCGCGATGGCGCTGGTGGCAAAGTCCAGCACCAGCGGCGGGGCGCCCGCCACCGGCACGCCAATCGTGAACGGATTGGTGCCAAAGCGCGCGTCGTAGCCGCCATGCGGCGCCACGATCGGCTTGGACAGCACGTTCACGAAGTGGATCGAGATCATGCCGGCCGCGGTGGCCTGCTCGGCCCAGTGGCCCACGCGCCCCAGATGGTGCGAGCGCCGCAGCCCCATCACGCACACGCCATGCTCCTGCGCGCGGGCGATGCCCATGCGCATGGCCTCCTCGGTGACCGCCTGGCCCATGCCCCGGTTGCCGTCCAGGCTCAGGATGCCGCCGGACTCATGCACCACGCTGACCTGCTGGTTGAGCTGCAACTGCTCGCCCAGCCAGGACAATACGTACTTCGGGATCATGCCCACGCCATGCGAGTCATGGCCCGAAAGATTGGCGCCGACGAGGTGGTCGGCGGTCAGTTGCGCCTCACGCGCATCGGACCCCGCCGCCAGCCACAGGTCCACGACCCAGCGATGCAGGCCGGCGGTCGGAATACGGTGTTCTGCCATGCGTTACTCCAGGTGAATATTGGCGACCTTGATCAGGTTGGCCCACTTGGCCACCTCGCTCTTCTGGAACTTGCCGAGTTCGGCCGGGCCGGCGCCGGACGGCTCCACCCCCATGCCCGCCAGCTTCGCCTTGATGTCCGGCTGGTGGATGATCTTGTTGATCTCGGTGGCCAGCTTGTTGACGATGGGCATCGGCGTGCCGGCCGGCGCGAAGATCGCCTGCCACGAGACGATTTCATAGCCCGGCAGGCCCGATTCGGCCATGGTCGGCACATCGGGCAACTCGGCGGCGCGCTTGGCGCCGGTGGTGGCCAGCGCGCGGAACCTGCCGGACTGCACCATCGGCATGGCGGCCACGCTGTTCTCGAAAACAATGTCCACCTGGTTGCCGAGCAGCGCCTGTACCGCCTGGCTGCTGCCCTTATACGGCACGTGGGTCATCTTCAGGCCGGCCATGTTGGCGAACAGTTCGGCGGCCAGATGCTGGGAGGTGCCGTTGCCGGACGAGCCGAAGTTGATCGACCCCGGCTTGGCCTTGGCCGCCGCCAGCACGTCCTGCACCGACTTGTACGGGCTGTTCACGTTCACCACCAGCACATTGGGCAGCGTGCCGATCAGCGCCACCGGCTGGAAGTTCTTGATCGGGTCGTACGGCATCTTGGGGTACAGGCTCACGTTAATGGCGTGCGAGCTGATGGTGCCGCCGAGCAGCGTGTAGCCGTCCGGCGCGGCCTTGGCCACGTAGTCCGAGCCGATATTGCCGCCAGCGCCGGCGCGGTTTTCCACCACCACCGACTGCCCGAGCACCTGGGACAGCCGCTGGCCGATCAGCCGGCCCAGCAGGTCCGTGGTGCCGCCCGCCGCGAACGGCACGACGTAGTTGATCGGCTTGCTGGGGTAGTGGTCGGCGGACTGGGCTTGCGCCAGCGGGGCGGCCGCCATGCATCCAAGGCAAAGCACGGCGAGCGCCGGCCGCATCAGTCGATGAGGAAAGGGCATTGCATGGTCTCCTGTTGCGCGAACGTTGTTATGGGACGGCCGGGATGGCTGTCGGGGTGTCGCGGGCGGGCGCGCCGTCATGGCAGCATCGCCTCGGTAGCCAATCTACACGGGCGCGAGGCGCGCTGCCTTGCATAAAACGCATAACAGAAATGCACGATAGACCCCCCGGCGGCGCCCGTCAAACGGAAAAATGCCTGTCATCGCCGCCTGCTCCCTTGTCTGGCGCCTTGCTTCGCTCCGCCTTGGCGCCGCCTCCGATCCTGTCCATACTCTTCGTCATGACCGCTCAAACCCCATCCTCCCAGGCCCGCACCGGCGGCCGTGTCCTCGTGGACCAACTACGCCTGCATGGCACGGAGCGCATCTTCTGCGTGCCCGGCGAGAGCTTCCTGGACGTGCTGGACGCCTTGCACGACCAGCCTGCCATCGACCTCGTGGTCACCAAGCACGAAGGCGCCGCCGCCAACATGGCCGAGGCCGACGGCAAGCTGACTGGCCGCCCCGGCATCTGCTTCGTCACCCGGGGGCCGGGCGCCACGCACGCCAGCATCGGCGTGCATATCGCCCAGCAGGACTCCACGCCGATGATCCTGTTCGTGGGGCAGATCGCCCGTGCCCACAAGGGCCGGGAGGCATTCCAGGAGGTGGATTACGCGGCGGTGTTCGGCACGATGGCCAAGTGGGCGGCCGAGATCGACGATCCGGCGCGGATTCCCGAGATGGTGGCGCGTGCCTTCCAGGTGGCCACGTCGGGCCGGCCCGGCCCGGTGGTGCTGGCGCTGCCCGAAGACGTGCTCGATGATCTGGTGGACTGCGCGGACGCCGCGCCGTACCGCACCGTGGCGGCCGCCCCGCGCGCCGAGGATGCCCGGGCGCTGGCCGACGCGCTGGCCGAGGCCCGCCAGCCGCTGGTGATCGCCGGCGGCGCCGGCTGGACCGACGCGGCAGTGCGTGACTTCGCCGCCTTCGTCAAGGCATGGAACCTGCCCGTGGCCTGCGCCTTCCGCCGGCAGGACGTGATCGATAACCGCGACCCGCACTACATCGGCCATCTGAGCCTGGGCGTGAGCCCCAAGCTGGCCGAGCGGGTGCGCACGGCCGACCTGATCGTGGCGGTCGGCACCCGGCTGGGCGACATCGCCACCGATGGCTACACGCTGCTGGAAGTTCCGCGCCCGAAGCAGAAGCTGGTGCATATCCATGCCGATAGCGGCGAACTGGGCCGCGTCTACCAGTCGGCGCTGCCGATCCATGCAGGTGTGGTGCCGGCGGCGGCCATGCTGGCCTCGCTGCCTGCGCCGGCTTCTATCGGATGGAAGGTTTGGACCAGCGGCGCCCGGGCCGAGCACGAGGCCTTCGTCACGCCGCCCAAGCCGCATGCGGAACTGACGGGCGTGGATATGGCCGCGGCGATGTCGCACCTGAACGCCGTGCTGCCCGAGGACGCCATCCTCAGCAACGGCGCCGGCAACTACACGGTCTGGCTGCACCGCTTCTATGCCTACAAGCGTCCGCGCACGGAACTGGCGCCCACCTGCGGCGCGATGGGCTACGGCCTGCCGGCCGCGATTGCCGCGAAGCTGCGCGCCCCCGAGAAAACCGTGGTCTGCCTGGCCGGCGACGGCTGCTTCCTGATGTACCCGCAGGAGATCGCCACGGCCGCCGCGCATGGCGCCAACCTGATCGTGATCCTGGTGAACAACCGCATGTACGGCACCATCCGCATGCATCAGGAGAAGCGCTACCCGGGCCGCCAGAGCGGCACGACCATCGCCAACCCGGATTTCGTGGCGATGGCGCGCGCCTGCGGTGCATGGGCGGAGCGGGTGGAGAAGACGGAGGACTTTGCGGCGGCCTTCGAGCGCGCCCGCAACGCCGGCCAGCCGGCCGTGCTGGAGCTGATGACCGACCCGCTGCAGATCACGCCGGCGATGCGCGTGACCGAACTGCCGGCCTGAGCCGGGATCAGACGCTGCCTGGACTACCTAGAACAGCGCAGCTTGTGGCCGGGCCTCGCGCCCGGCTTTTTCATGGCCGGACGCCGGGCGGGCGAGGATTTCGCGGATCTGCTCCAGATACCGCTCGCCTACCGCGCGATGGGTCTTGCGGGCCTCGTCGGCCAGCGCCCGGCGCGACGGCGCGCGAATCCCGATCAAACGGCAAATCGTTGAAAGATAAGGTTTTTTGTCGTCGACAGTGGCCCGCCGCGCGGCCGACAGCAAGGCCGCATCGCCAATGCGCCCCCGCAGCCAGACCAGCACCTGGCGGTCATATTCGTTCTGCACACGGATCAGGTGGATCAGGTGTTCCATTCCGCACTCCGATATACTGTTCATTCATACAGTTACTGTAAATATATACAGTGAATCGGAATTTTCAAGGTGTGCGTCGGAAAAGCCTTGAAAGTGCTTGCGCTGGCCCGGTTCGCATGCCCACCATTGCGGTCTGCAAGCCGCCTTTTTGCATCGAATCATGGACGACACCACCGCCACCTTCCACAAGCTGCGCCCGCGCCTGCACGGGATTGCCTACCGGATGCTGGGCGCCGTCGCCGAAGCCGAGGACGTCGTACAGGACGCCTGGCTGCGCTGGCACACGGCTGACCAGACGGACATCGACAACGCCGAGGCCTGGCTGGTTTCGGTCACCACCCGCATTGCCATCGACCGCCTGCGTGCGGCCAAGATCCAGCGCGAGCACTACAGCGGGATCTGGCTGCCCGAGCCGCTGATCACGGACAGCCCGGACACCCCCGAGGTCATCAAGGAGCGTGCCGACGACATCTCCGTCGCCTTCCTACTGTTGCTGGAGCGCCTGACGCCCGAGGCCCGCGCCGCCTTCCTGTTGCGCGAGGTCTTCGACAATGACTACGACGAGGTGGCCCGCGTGATCGGCAAGAGCGAGGCCACCTGTCGCCAGTTGGTGAGCCGCGCCAAGACCCAGCTACGCGACGACCGGCCGCGCTTCACGGTGTCTCCGGACACCCATCGGCACATGGTCCAGGCTTTCGCCCACGCGATGCAGGGCGGCGACTTCGCCGGCATCCAGGCGCTGCTGGCCGATGACGCCACGCTGGCTGGCGACGGTGGCGGCAAGGTCCAGACCTTCCCCAAGCCGCTCGAAGGCGCACGCCGCATCGCCCAACTGTTCTACGCCACGCGCCTCAAATACCCCGGCGAGGGGCTTCGGGTGCAACGGGTGCTGCTCAACGGCGAGTGGGCGCTGCTGCGCTACTTCGACGGCGCACTGGAGTCCGCGCAGACCTTTGTGGTGGAAGGCGACCGCATCGCCCGCATCCACGTGCAGCGCAACCCGGACAAGCTGGCGCGCATTGCCGAGCATTTTGGCGGGGACGCGTAAAAGAGGCGTCGTTTGTTTCCCGCCGCGCACCAAAGTGTGTCCAGCCGCATGTCTACCGAGCGATCGCCCGGCCGCGTACGCTACTTCTCACGAGGTACCACCGGCCCGGCGAAAAAAATCCTGCAACGCGAAGTTCGCCGGCAATGAAAAGTTGTCAGAAGCAGGAGTCAGACATGTGCTTATGCCACGGATCCCTTTACCCTGATCACGACTTGGTGCCGTCGCGCTACGCGACGCGTATCGGCGATATCGAGGTAATGGTCATTAGCGATGGGGCGATACCCGTACCCGCCAACGTCCTGGGCACCAACGTTGATTCGGCCGTCCGGGATGCCGCGCTGCGCGGCAGATTCCTACCGGACGTGATCGATTGGGGGCTGAACGTCGTGGTCGTCCGTAGCGGCGGCCGGACGATCCTCATCGACGCCGGGATGGGGTCGGAGATGCCGGAATCCACGCGCACCGGACGCCTGGCCCTACGATTGAAGGGCGCCGGCATCGATCCCGGGACCGTGACCGATGTCATCGCGACTCACATTCACATGGACCATATTGGCGGGCTGCTCGACGAGCGGCTGAGGAGTCAGATGCGTCCGGACCTGCGGGTGCACGTGTCGCACACGGATGTCGAATTCTTTGAGTCGCCCGATTTCTCCCACAACACCTTCAACGGCATTCAGGACATTATCCGGACCAGCGCCCGGAACTTCCTGGACGCGTACAAGAGCGAGTTGCGGCCGTTCGACAAGGAGTGCCAGGTGGCGCCCGGGGTTGTCGTCACGCTCACCGGTGGCCACACCCCCGGGCACAGTGTGGTTCGCGTGGCCTCCGGGGGGGAACGGCTGACGTTCGCGGGTGACGCGGTGGTCCCGGTCGGTGTCGAATGCCCCGAATGGCAAAACGCCTTCGATCACGAACCCGAGGAGGCAGCTCGCGTCCGGGTTCGCCTCTTGCGAGAGGCTGCGGCGACCGGCGAGTTGTTCTTGGCCAGCCACTTATCGTTCCCCTCACTCGGCCGCGTCGCGGTCGATGGCAATGCCTTCCGATATATACCGGCCAACTGGGCATACTGAATAACGGCAGGCACAAAAAAAAGAGCCCGCCAAGGCGGGCCCAAAGACGAAGGGAAAGTCTCCGTCAAGTGGATTTCAGTGTGGGGCCGCGATCAGAAGCGGTGGCGGATGCCGACGATGGCACCGAACTGGTTCTGGCCGGCGCCCACCTGTTCGGTCGTGGCCGTCAGGGTGCTGGCGCTGCGGTTCAGCGACGGGCCGAAGCCGGACAGGCCCATGGCAGAGCCGTCCCGGTTCTGGGCGTAAGCCACGATGGTGTACACGTCGGTGCGCTTGGAGAACGCGTACGTGCCGGACAACACGAAGCTGTACGGGTCGCCGCCGCTGTTGCGCACGTCGGTGTAGTAGGCCGCGCCGGTCAGCATGATGGCCGGGGTGACCTGGTAGTTCGCGCCGATCCAGTACAGGTTGGTGCGCAGCGAGCTGCTGGCGAAGTCGCCGTAGTACCAGCGATAGCCGGCAAAGGCGCGGGCCCGGCCGAAGTCGTAGCTGGCGCCGAGGGTGGCGCGGCGCTCGCGGTTGTCGTCCGTGGCGACGGTGCTGCCGCGCACTTCGTCGTACACCACGCGGGCGGACAGCGGGCCAGCCGTGTAGCCCACGCTGGCGCTGAAGTTCCGGCCTGCCTTGTAGTCGCCCGGCACCTCGCCGCCGGCGCTGCTGTCGTAGCCGGTGCTGTAGAACAGGCCGTAGTACAGCGCGCCGGTCTGGCCGGTGAACTTCACCGAGTTGTCGGCGCGGCCGGACATCCACTTGTCGTGCATCAGCACCGAGTAGCGCGTGGCGATGGCCATCGGGTCATAGGCCAGCGAGAAGTCATACAGCACGGTCTGATGGCGGCCCAGAGACAGCGTGCCGTACTGGTTCTGCAGGCCGACGAACGCCTGGCGGCCGAACATGCGGCCCCCCTGGTTGGCGCTGCCGGTGTCGAGGTCGAAGCCGTTTTCCAGCGTGAAGACGGCCTTCAGGCCGCCACCGAGGTCTTCGGCGCCGCGCAGGCCCCAGCGCGAGGTGGACAGGTTGCCGGCGGACATCCGCACGACGTTGTTGCTGCCGCCGGTGGCCGCGTTGGGCACATGGGTCAGGAATTCCACGCCGGCGTCGACGACGCCGTAGAGCGTGATGCTGCCCTGGGCATGGGCAGCGGCGGGCAGGGCAGGGAGGACGGCCATGGCGGCCAGGCAGGCGAGACGGGTCTTCATGAGTTCGTGATCCTTGTTATGAGTCGCCGCCCGCGCGCCCCATTCAGGGCTCGGGCGTGCTGGCGGCGACTGCAATGTAACGAGGGATCAGGAACGGGAGAAGCGCGTCTGCGCTGACAGACTGTCCCGGGATTTGAACAATTGGGGCGTCAGGGGCTCCTCAGCGCCCCTCAGCGCTCCGTCAGCGCCCCTTAGCGCTCCGTCAGCGGCTGCCCTTCAGCAGCGGACACTGCGACTTCGACGGCGGGATGAACGCCTGGTCGCCCGGCACCGTGGCCAGCACCTTGTAGTAGTCCCAGGGATACTTGGACTCGGCCGGCGTCTTGACCTCGAACAAATACATATCGTGCACCATGCGCCCATCGGCGCGGATGCGGCCGTTCTTGGCGAAGAAGTCGTTGATCGGCATCGCCTTCATCTTCTCCATGGTCGGCGCGGTCTCGTCGGTGCCAGCCGCCTGCACGGCCTTCAGGTAGTGCGTGACGGACGAGTAGACGCCCGCCTGGCTCATGTTCGGCATCTTCTTGACCTTGTCGAAGTACTTGCGCGACCACGCGCGCGTGGCGTCGTTCATGTCCCAGTAGAACGCCTCGGTCAGCACCAGCCCCTGCGCGGTCTTGAGGCCGAGCGCGTGGATGTCGTTGATATAGAGCAACAGCCCGGCCATGCGCTGCTTGCCGTCGCGCGTCAGGCCGAACTCGGAGGCGGCCTTGATGGCGTTGACGGTATCGCCGCCCGCGTTGGCCAGGCCCACCACCTGCGCCTTGCTCGCCTGCGCCTGGAGCAGGTAGGAGGCGAAGTCGCTGGTGCTGAGCGGATGGCGCGCGGCGCCGAGCACCTGCCCGCCGGCCTCGGTGACCACCGTGGTGGCCGACTGCTGGAGCGTGTGGCCGAAGGCGTAGTCGGCGGTCAGGAAGAACCATGTCTTGCCGCCGCGCTGGACCATTGCCTTTGCCGTGGTGTTGGCCAGCGCGTAGGTGTCGTAGGCGTAGTGGACCGAGACTGGCGTGCACAGGTCATTGGTGATGCGCTCGCTGCCGGGGCCGGAGAACACCACGATCTTGTTCTTCTGCTTCGCCACGTCCAGTACGGCCAGCGCAGGTGCCGAAGCCGCCACATCCAGGATGGCATCGACCTTGTCCGTGTCGAACCATTCGCGCGCCTTGTTGGCGGCGATGTCGGCCTTGTTCTGGTGATCCACCACCACCAGCTCGATCTTCTTGCCGAGCACCTTGCCGCCGAAGTCGTCGATGGCCATCTGTGCCGCCGTGGCGCTGCCGCGCCCGGTCACATCGGCGTAGAGGCCGCTCATGTCGAGCAACAGGCCGATCTTGACCACGTCATCGGAAATCCCTGCCTTGGGCTGGGCCGAGGCGATGCCGGCCACGCCGCCAGCACCGGCCAGCGCCAGCAGCGCAGCGGCAGTCCGCCGCCATGTTGCGGAAGTCTTCATGGTTGTCTCCTCCAGTGTTGTTATCTAGTTTTTCTACGACTTAAAGTCAGACCGCGGCTCAGACCGTG
Source organism: Cupriavidus sp. 2KB_3 (assembly GCF_052115685.1). Classification (NCBI taxonomy): domain Bacteria; kingdom Pseudomonadati; phylum Pseudomonadota; class Betaproteobacteria; order Burkholderiales; family Burkholderiaceae; genus Cupriavidus; species Cupriavidus sp. 2KB_3. The sequence continues at coordinate 28,421 of NZ_JBFRHD010000020.1, read as the reverse complement.
GCCACCGGCGTCACCGGCGAGCCCACCGCGCCCGGCAGCCGCAGCGGCGGCGCCGTGAGCATGAAGCGCGAGCGGCGGTGCGCGCGCAGCCAGTCCGCCAGGTCCTTGAGGTACCAGAGTTCACCAAGCGGCAGCCCCAGCTTGAACAGGCAATGGTGATGCAGCGGCAGCAGCGGATGCGTTTTCTCTTCGTCGGGCGGCGGCAGGGCCGGGTAGCGCTCCACGGCGTAGTTGTCGGCGATCAGCGCCGCGATGCCGGAATCGGTGATCCAGTTCAGCAGGCGGGTGTCGCGGCCGTTCAGGGCGGCGCAGCTGTGGTGGAGCACCGCTTCGTCGGGCTCGCGCTGCATCGACAGCACGACTTCGGCAAAGCCGGTGCGCAGCAGGAGCATGTCGCCCGGCTCCACTTCCACGCGATGGGTATCCATGGCGTGCATCAGGTCGTCATAGCCGACGTTGCGGAAGTCCATGCCGAACACATCGGCCAGATCCACCAGCACGCCCCGGCCCTGCATGCCCTTGACGGCGAAGCTCTCGATGCCGAGCGCATCGGCGTGGCTGTGGGCATGGCCGTGGCTGCAATCGTGGGCGGCGAACTGGTCGTCATCGGCGTAGTCGACCGGGCCGACGATGTCCGCGTTGGCGCGATAGCCGTTGTAGTAGACGCGCTCGGGCTTGCCGTCGCCATCCGCATCGAACAGCGCGCCCACGTGGGCCAGGGAGTCCCACTGGGTGGAGTACTGGAGGCAGAGCAGCACCTGGTCGTCGCTGATGACATCGGTCGCGGCCGGGTTCAGCTTGGCCAGCGGGAAGTTCATGTACGGGGAGTCATCGCGGAAGGTGGGGCGCAGCTCGGGCGGATGGCGGCGCGGATTGAGCTTGTTGCCGCCGGGGTAGTCCAGCGGCAGCGAGAGGCAGAAGCTGCGCCCCGCCTGGATCTCGCGCGCCCCCTTGACCACCTGCTCGGGGCCGATCAGGTTGACGCGCCCCAGTTGATCGTCAGGACCGAAATCGCCCCAGTTGGAGCCCTGCGGACGTTGCTGCCAACGCATGCCTGATACCTCCCTTGCGAAAGATGTTGCCGGTTGAAGCGCCGCCGCCACATCGCGGCGCAGCATCCGGTTATACGTGATCCATGCGGCGCGGTCATTCTGCGTCGCATCAAGTTCCGCGTGTCGAAATAGGAGGGAGAAGGGCGAGGCGGGGAGGGGCTATTCGCCGAGGAACTCGGCTACCACCTCGAGCCCTTCGACGTGGTCGGCCACGACCTTGGCGATGACGGCCAGCGGAATTGCCAGCAGCATCCCCCAGGTGCCCCAGAGCCACGTGAACAGCAGTAGCGAGACGAAGACAGCCACAGCGTTCATGCGCGCCATGCGGCCGGTCATCCAGGTGGTCATGCCCGAGCCGATCAGCGTGGCGATCAGCAGTGACCCGCCAGCCGCCGCTGCCGCCACGGACAGCGTGCCGAACTGCATGAACCCGGCCACGCCCAGGCACAGCGAAATCAGCACCGCGCCAAAGTACGGCACCAGGTGCAGCGCGGCGGCGGCCAGCGCCCAGGCGCCGGCATTGTCGATCGACAGATACCTGAGCAGGATGTACGTACAAAGCCCAAGCGCGGCGTTGGTGATGACCAGCATCAGCATGTAGCGCTGGATCGCCCGGTTGATCTCGTCGAGCATGTGCACGCTGATCTTCTTCTGGCTGATGGTGGTACCGGCCATCTTGATGAACTTGCGCTTGAACATGTCGCCGCCCAGCAGCAGGAACCAGGTCAGGAACAGCACGACCACGGCCTGCGCCAGCATCGCGAAGACGCCCATCGAGCCTACCCAGATGGCGTTGTTGAGCGCGTCGGCGGAACGCTCCACGACGATCGGCGCGCCCTTGGCGGGCGGCGGCTGGCCGGTACCGACCAGTACCGTGGCGGCGCGGCGGATCTTTTGCAGCATGGAGTCGTCGCCGCTCACCAGTTCGCCCAGTGAGCGGGAGAGCTTGCTGGCAATGGCGGGCAGCCGGTCGACGATCGATTCGATCTGCCCCTGGAGCAGGTAGGCGCCGCACAGCAGCAGGGCCAGCATGCCGAGCAGCACCACGGTAGCGCCCACGGCGCGCGGTATGCGCTGGCGCTGGAGCCACTCGACCATGGGATCGAGCAGGTAGGCGATGACGATGGCCACCACCACCGGCACGATGAAGTCGCGGGCGAGGTGCACGGTGTAGAGCGCCGCCAGCGTCGCCAGGATGACCAGCGCCGTGCTGGCGCGCCGCACCGAGACGGACAGCGTGGGGGTCGTGCGGGGGCTGGCCGCCGGCGTGGCGTTCTCTGGTTCCTCGTGGGTGACCGCGGGAGCCACCTCTGCCATGGTCTCGGGCACAACATCAGGCCCGGGCACGGTGCCGGGCGGGGTGGCCCGCATGGCAGGCTGGATCGGTACGCGCGACATGGGTGGCAGGGTGGCTCGCAGACACATGAATGACATGGCGTCACGAGGCGGACGCCTGCCATAACGATAGACATTGCGGGGCCGGGGCGGGTGTCGGCGCGTTGCGGGTCGCGCTGTAGGACAGCGGCGCGACGGTTGACGGTGACCTGGGGCGTGTGCAGCCTGATACACGACAATCCCACCAAAGCAAAAGCCCGGTCTCGTGAACCGGGCTTCTGGGGATTGCGTGGCTGGCGTGGCCGGGGGCGATCCGCGCCTGGCGGGTTAGCGCGTCAGCGTCGAATGATCGTCGCCGTGAGAGCCGGCGCCCGACTGCTTGAGCAGCGGGTCATTCTTGAGCACCCAGCGGGCGCCAAAGGCCAGAGCGACGATACAGGCCAGCATATACGCAACGATCACAGTGAGAGTCAGCATGGCATCACAGGAGTAGGTTGCGACCGCGTTGCCAGCTTTCGCCGGCGGGCCGATGGGAACGAATTGTATGTGAGACAAAACGTTTCGCCGGCACCGATTCGCCTGAAATTTTCTGTATGCCGATCTAAGCCCAATTAATATCGGCAGGTTCTACGAGGGGCCATGGATCATGACCGCCTCGCATCAACTCCCCCCTAGAAGTAGCACCCCATCTCGTATTGCTGCGAACGCAAAGCGTGCACGTCGCTGCGGTAGCGGTCCGCGCGGCTCCAGTACTCGGTGGTATGCATGGCGCGCTCGGCGGCCCGCGCCTGGTACTCGAGTGCCCGGCACTGGTTCCAGAAGGCGTTCTGCGCGCGCAGGTCGAGGTCGTCCTCGCGGCCCTGCCAGGCCTGGATCTGTTGCGCCATCTGGGCGCGGCTTTGCAGATAGGCCTGCTCGTCCTGGCGGATCTTGGGGGTCTTGGTGATGGTGGTCACGTTGGCGCGCATGCCGGCCGTGACATCGCGGTAGCCAGCCGGACACGATGCCGCCGTATAGAGCGTTTCCTTGCCGCTCTGGCACTTGGTCACCGCATGGGCCGCGCCGGAGGCGGCCAGCGTCAGCAGCAGGATGGCAATTTGTCTGGGCATGGCAGCACCTTGGACGAATAGCGATGTTATCCAATGTAGGCAGCGGTACGCCGCGCTGCCAGTGCGGCAAGGTATCCAGATATTTCAGGTACGGGGGGTGACGCGGGGGTTGACGCGCTTTGAGTGGCCAGACACCGCTTTGGCACCCTGCATTTCGGCGTTGGCGGTCAGCAGCATGTCGTACAACTGCTGCGCCGCCGGCGAGAGAGACCGGCCGCGCCGCCGGATCAACCCCACCGTGCGCGAGACGGTGGGCTCCACCAGCGGCACGCTGGTCAGCGTGGGATGCTTGCCCGGCGGCATGGCCAGCCGGGGCACCGCCGCCACGCCGAGCCCGGCTTCCACCAGGCTGACCAGCGTGCTGACGTGGCGCACCTCGCAGTACCACTGCGGGCGGTCGGGCACGTCGGTCAGCGCCAGGTCCAGCAGCATGCGGTTGCCGCTGGCCTTGCCCACGGTCATGTAGTCGTACTGGCCCAGCTCGGCCCAGGTGACCTTGCGCTTGCGCGCCAGCGGATGGTCGGGTGGGCAGGCCACCACGAACGGTTCCTTGAGCACCGGTTCGAACTCGACGTCCGGCTCCTGTGTGCCGATGTAGTTCAGGCCGAAGTCGGCCTCGTTGCGGACGATCAGGTTCAGCACCTCGTTGGCGCCTTCGTCGATCAGCCGCACGACGATGCGCGGCCACCTCTCGTGGTACTTGCGCAGCACCGCCGGCAGGAAGTAGCGCACCGCCGACGGCACGCACGCCACCGTCACTTCGCCGGTCACGCGGGTGGCCACGTCCCGGATGCCGAGCAGCGACTCCTCCAGCCCGTTCAGCAGCTCACGTGCCTTGCGCGAAAACTCCCGGCCCACGGCGGTCATCTCCACCGAGCGCGTGGTCCGGTCGAACAGCCGCACGCCGAGCGCGTCTTCCAGCTTCTCGATCCGGCGCGACAAGGCGGGCTGGGACAGATGCAGTTCCGTCGCCGCGGCGCGGAAGCTGCTCAGCTCAGCCACCGCCACGAAGGCGCGCAGATCGGACAGATTGAAATTCATGCCGAAATCAGATGCCAGACCGCCTCGGTCTCGCGCGCCACGCCGTCTTCCTCAAGCTTGCGCAGGTGGGCCAGCAGCGAGCGCTGCGCCACCGGGTGCATGCGCTCGGGCACGTCGTCGTAGACGCTGGCAAGCAGCGTGCCGATATCGGCCGGCGCCAGCGCGCGCAGCGCGTTCAGCACCTTGGCCTCACGCTGCTGCCGATGGCGAATCAGCAGCCGGATGGCATCCCGGGGGCGCGGCATCAGGAAGCCATGGCCCGGCGCAATCCACTCCAGGTCTTCGTCGAGCAGCGCCTGCAGGGACGCCAGATAGGCGCGCATATCCCCATCGGGCGGATTGATGACCACGCTGGAGCCCTGCATGACGTGGTCGCCCGTGAACAGCGTCTTCTCCTCCTCAAGCAGGTAGCAGAGATGGTTCGACGCATGCCCGGGCGTGTGCACCACCCGCAGTGTGGCGTGCGGGCCGAGCACGATCCGCTCGCCGTGCTCGGGCATGCGGTCCGGCGCGAAGGTCTGGTCCTGGCGGTCCTGCACGGCGGTCACGCGCCCCCAGACCGGCGCGCCGGTGGCCTCGCGCACCGCCACGGAGGCGGGGGAATGGTCCAGGTGGGTATGCGTGACGAGAATCCACTTCACCGGACCCGGCGCGGCAGCCAGCACGGCGGTGATATGAGCCGGGTCGGCAGGGCCGGGATCGATCATGGCCCAGGTATTGTCCGCGCCGCCGCCCACGAAGTAGGTATTGGTGCCGGGGCCGGTCATCACGTTGCCGTTGTCGGCCGTGACGCGCCAGACGCGCTCGGACAGCTTCACCGCTGCGCCCGGCGCCAGCGCGTAACGGCCATGGCCGGCGCCATCGGGGTCGATCCGGGCGATTTCGGCATACGGCGCTTCCTCCGGCATCACCGGCCGTACGCCCTTGGGACCGGTGGCCAGGCGCGGCATGATCTGCACGATGTTGCGCAGCTGCCGGGCATGGTCGAAGCACGCCTGCGCGGTCTGGAAGTGCGAAATCGACTGGAGCATGCGGCGCGTGACGTTGACCAGCGAGATCTGGTTGGCTGGGTCGAGCGCATCGACGGGCCTCATCCAGCGATGCTCCACAGCCTCCACGCCATCGTGCCGCGCGGTCTGCCCAGCCGGCGCCAGCGCGAAGAAGAAGCGCGTGTCGAAGCGCTTCGGCAGGCCCGGCGGCGTCAGCCAGTGGCTGCCATAGGCCAGCAAATCCACGGCGAGGCGCACACCCAGCCGTTCGCAAACCTGGGCGATACCCGCGCCGCCATAGCCGGCGGCCTCGCGCAGGCTGCCGTAGGTGTCGGCGTCGAGTGTATCGAGATCCACATTCTGGCCATTGGCATCGCGGGCGAATAACAGGCCGGCCTCCTCGAACGCTTCGCGAGCGGCGCAGAGGTAGTAATCGAGCCCGTTCCGGTCGACGTTGAGCCGGGCGCTGGCAGCGGCATCGTCGAGGCCATCGCAGAGCGGGTGAAGTGCTGCATCCTGCTCATCCAGCGTGCCGCCGGGGAAGACGAAGGCGCCCGCGCTGCGGTCGTCGTCGCGCTGGGGGCGGCGCATCATCAGCACTTCCATGCCCGCGGGGCCGTCGCGGAGCACCAGCACGCTGGCGGCGGCGCGCAGGGCTTTGGAGCGAACGGGGGTGGCGGCGGTGGCAGTGGTGGCGGTGGCGACGGTCTCGGACATGGGGACGGAGTGGGGCGCAATATCAGAACAGGCGCCAAGTGTAATGGGTTCGGGCGGTTCGATTCTGCCGCGATGCAGCAGGAATCCCGCGCTGCTCTTGGGATGGGGGCGGATTTCAGTCCGGAAACAGCGCCATTTGCCCGGTCAGCAGTGTGTCGAAATCGTCGTCGAGGAAGGGCAGGATGGCGTCGGCAATCGGCTGGAGCTGCTTTGTGATGTAGTGGTCATAATCGATCGGCGACTGGCGCGGGTCGAGCGTCTCCATCGGCATCGGCCCGGCCACCGTCATCACATAGCTGATCCAGCCGCCGTTCTGGTACTGGCGCGGACGGCCCTGACTGTCGTTATAGGCATCGGCCAGCCGCGCGGCGCGCACGTGGGGCGGCACGTTGCGCTGATAGTCGGCAAGCTGGCGGCGCAGGCGCTTGCGGTAGACCAGTTGCGCGTCCAGTTCGCCGGCCAGCGTGCGGCGCACGATGTCCCGCACATAGTCGCGGTATGGCTCGCGGTTGAAGATCATCGCGTAGAGCGTCTGCTGGAACTGCTGCGCCAGCGGCGACCAGTCCGTGCGCACGGTCTCCAGCCCCTTGAACACCATCTCGGCACGGCCATCGGCACGCATGACCTGACCGGCATAGCGCTTCTTGCTGCCGAGTTCGGCGCCCCGGATGGTCGGCATCAGGAAGCGCCGGAAGTGGGTCTCGAACTGGAGTTCCAGCGCGCTGTCCAGGCCGAAGGTCTGGCGCAGGTGGTCGCGCCACCAGTCGTTGACGTAGGCCACCAGTTCACGCCCGATGCGTGCCGCGTCGTCCTCGGCATGGGCACCGCGCAGCCAGACGAAGGTGGAATCGGTGTCGCCATAGATCACGTCATAGCCGCGGGCCTCGATCAGCAGCCGGGTCTGCCGCATGATCTCGTGGCCGCGCATGGTGATCGACGAAGCGAGACGCGGGTCGAAGAAGCGGCAGCCGCTGGAGCCCAGCACGCCGTAGAACGCGTTCATGATGATCTTCAGCGCCTGCGAGAGCGGTTTGTTCTGCTCGCGCTTGGCCGCCTCGCGGCCCTGCCAGATCCGCGCGACGATCGCCGGCAGGCAGTGCTTGCCGCGCGAGAACCGCGCGCCCCGGAAGCCGGGCACCGAATCGGCGTCATCGGGATGGGCCAGCCCCTCCACGAGACCAATCGGATCGATCAGGAACGTGCGGATGATCGACGGATACAGGCTCTTGTAGTCCAGCACCAGCACCGACTCGTACAGCCCGGGGCGGGAATCCATGACGAAGCCGCCGGGGCTGGCCTCGGGCGCCAGTTCGCCCAGATTCGGCGCCACGTAGCCCTGCCGGTGCATCAGCGGCATATATAAATGCGTGAAGGCGGCCACCGAGCCGCCGCTGCGGTCGGTGGGCAGGCCGGTGACGGTGGCGCGCTCCAGCAGGAAGGTCAGCAGCTCGGTGGCGGCGAAGATGCGCGTGACCAGTTCGCAGTCGCGCAGGTTGTAGCGCGCCAGCGCGGGCTTGTCCTCGGCGAACATGCGGTCGATGGCGTCCATGCGGTCATACGGGTTGTCGATCGCCTTGCCTTCGCCCAGCAGGGTCTGCGCCACCGACTCCAGGCTGAATGACGGGAAACTCCACGTGGCGGCGCGCAGCGCCTCGATGCCATCGATGATCAGCCGCCCGGCCGCCGCCGCGAAATAGTGCTGCTGCCTGGCGTGCTCGCGCCACTCCATCTCGGCGCCGCCCCGGCCCAGCCGCAGCGGCACCTGGAACTGCTCCGCGTGGGCCTGCAGCACGCGCAGGTCGAACTGGACGAGGTTCCAGCCGATGATGGCATCGGGGTCGTGCACGGCCAGCCACTGGTTGAGCTTCTCCAGCAGGGCGGGGCGGGTGTCGCAGTATTCGAGCGCGAAGTCCACCGGGGTTGGATCGCCCGCCGGCGGCGGGCCGAGCATATAGACCTGCCGCTGGCCGCAGCCTTCCAGCGCAATCGAATACAACTCGCCATGGGCGGTGGTCTCGATATCGAGCGAGACCAGGCGCAGGGTGGGACGGTAGTCGGTGGCCGGCTTCATCTGCGCGTGGCGCAGCACGCCGTGCTCGTCCACACGCGCGTCCCCGTGCGCGTCCGGCTGGCCGTCGAACCAGACCGGCGCGGTGATGAAGCGCTCCATCAGGTAGCGCTCGGGCGGGCGGATATCGGCCTCGTAGACATCCACGCCAGCCTGCCGCAGCGCCTTGTCGATCCGGATCAGCTGGCGGTGCTGCTGGCAGTACAGCCCGAGCACGGGCCGGCGGTGGAAGTCCTGCAACTGGAGCGGGCGCAGTTCCACATCGCGCTCGCCGCGCAGCAGCGGCTCGGCCTGATCGCGCTGGGCTTCGGGCAGGAAGGCGACCGACGGCTGGGGCGGCAGGCGCAGCAGGCGCGGCCCGTGGTCCGTGGCCAGCCAGAAATCGACCTCGGTACCGGCGGGGGTATCGCGCCAGTGCCGGGTCAGGATGAAGCCCTGCTCAAGTGCCACGCTGGAAGCCTATCGAAAACCTGTGGGGAGTTGCTGGCCGGATTCTAGCGGAGACGGCCGTCAGCGCATCGTTTGCAGGAAGGCCAGCAGGTCGGTGATTTCGGCTTCGTCGCCGATGCCCCAGAAGCGCATCTTGTTGCCGGGCACCACCTTGTTCGGGGCGTGGATAAAGGCGCGCAGTGTCTCGGGGGTCCAGACCACCTTCGACTGCTTCATGGCTTCGGAATAGCGGTAGTCGGTCGTCGCGCCGGCTTGCCGGCCGACGATGGCGTTGAGATGAGGGCCGAAGGTGCCGCGCGCCGCCGGGCCAATTTTGTGGCAGGAGGCGCACTTGCGGTCGAACACGGCGCGGCCGGCCTCGATATTGCCGGCGGCGTGGGCGCTGGCCTGGATGGCGAGGCAGGCCATCAGTACGTTCAGCGCGATGAAAGGAAAACGCATGGTGGGTAAGCGAGGGGAATTGCAGCGGCCACAGTGTAGCCGCCCCCTCGGCTTTTCCCTCGGTCACCCGGCAAAAACGGCCGAATCACAAATCTACATGGCCTGATAACTATGATTATCTCGACCCGATGTTTAAGCCGACAACAGCGGCCTGCAAGACCCGATGTCATCGTGCCTAAGTGGTAACTTCGCCCGGCGGCCTCGTATATCCTGTCGCGACGTTTTCGCGCAGATGGATATAGGGACAGGGTGCCGGTGCCAATGGATAACAGAGTGCAGATGCTGTGGGACGATGGCGAGCGCGTCTTCCAGAGGGGGCAGCATCCGGGTAGCGGCAACGGGCAGACCGTTCTGCTGGCACGCCCCGCCGCCGAACACCCGCTCCCGGCCGCGCTGGATCGCCTCGCACACGAGTTTGGCCTGAAGGATGAATTGGACGGCAGTTGGGCCGCGCGGCCGCTGGCACTGGTGCACGAAGGGGGCCGGAGCCTGCTGATACTGGAGGACGCCGGCGGCGAGCCGCTTTCGCAGCATTTGGGCGTGCCCATGGAGACCGGGACCTATCTGCGGCACGCCATCGGTATCGCATCGGCGCTGGGCAAGCTTCACCAGCGCGGGCTGGTCCACAAGGATCTCAAGCCCACCCACATTCTGGTGAACTGCGCCGATGGCCAGGCGCGGCTCACCGGCTTCGGCCTTGCCTCGCGGCTGCCGCGCGAGCGGCAGGCACCGGAGCCGCCCGAGACCATCGCCGGCACGCTCGCCTACATGGCGCCGGAGCAGACCGGGCGGATGAACCGCTCGATCGACTCGCGCAGCGACCTCTATGCCCTGGGCGTCACGCTGTACCAGATGCTGACCGGCGTGCTGCCGTTCGTGGCCGCCGACGCCATGGAGTGGGTGCACTGCCATATCGCCCGGTTGCCGGTGGCGCCGCGCGTGCGGGTGGAGACCGTGCCGACCGCGCTCTGCGACATCGTCATGAAGCTGCTGGCCAAGACGGCCGAGGAGCGGTACCAGACCGCGGCCGGGGTCGAGCACGACCTGCGGCGCTGTCTGGCCGACTGGACGCGGCGGGGCAGTATCGATACCTTCCCGCTCGACGAACACGGCACGCGTGACCGGCTGCGGATTCCCGAGAAGCTGTACGGGCGGGAGCAGGAGGTCGACACGATGCTCGACGCCTTCGCCCGGATCGTGGACGGCGGCGTGCCGGAGATGGTGCTGGTCTCCGGCTATTCCGGCATCGGCAAGTCATCGGTCGTCAACGAGCTGCACCGGGTGCTGGTGCCGCCGCGCGGGCTGTTCGCGTCCGGCAAGTTCGACCAGTACAAGCGCGACATCCCGTACGCCACGCTGGTACAGGCCTTCCAGAGCCTGGCGCGCTCGCTGCTCGGCAAGCCCGATGCGGAACTCGAACGCTGGCGCGGCGCGTTGCTGGAGGCGCTGGAGCCCAATGCGCGGCTCATGACCGACCTGATCCCGGAACTGAAGCTGATCATCGGCGAGCCGCCGCCGGTGGCGGAACTGGAGCCCCAGCAGGCGCAGCACCGCTTCCTGCACGTCTTCCGGCGCTTCATCGGCGCATTCGCCCGGGCCGAGCATCCGCTGGCGCTGTTTCTCGATGACCTCCAGTGGCTCGACGCCGCCACGCTGGCCCTGCTGGAAGACCTGCTGAGCCACGCGGACCTGCGCTACCTGATGCTGATCGGCGCCTACCGCGACAACGAGGTGGACGACGCGCATCCGCTGACGGGCACGCTGCGGGCCATCCGCAGCAAGGGCGTCAGGATCGACGAAATCAGGCTGGCGCCGCTCACCGGCGGCCATGTCGAGCAACTGGTGGCGGAGTCGCTGCATGCCGAGCCGGCGCGCATCGCGCCGCTGGCGCAGTTGACCTGGGACAAGACCGTCGGCAACCCGTTCTTCGTAATCCAGTTCCTGCACGGGCTGGTCGATGGGAACCTGCTGACCTTCGACCATGCCGCCCGGCATTGGCGCTGGGATGCCGACCGCATCCACGCCAGGGGTTACACGGACAACGTGGTGGAGCTGATGGTGGGCAAGCTGGCCCGCCTGCCCGACGCGACGCAGCAGGCATTGCAGCAACTGGCCTGCCTCGGCAACGTCGCGGGGATCACGACGCTCTCGATCATCCTTGGCATGGCGGAAGGGCAGGTCCACGCGGTTCTCTGGGAGGCGATTCGCCAGGAACTGGTCGAGCGGCAGGAGGGCGCCTACGCCTTCGTGCACGACCGCATCCACGAAGCCGCCTATTCGATGATCCCCGAAGCCTCGCGCGCCGAGGCGCACCTCCGGGTGGGGCGATTGATTGCCGCCCAGACGCGGCCGGCGCAGCGCGAAGGCGCGATCTTCGAGATCGTAGGCCAGCTCAACCGGGGCGCCGCGCTGATCACCGAGCAGGACGAACGGGACCAACTGGCCGAATTCAACCTGCTGGCCGGCGAGCGCGCCAAGGCAGCCACCGCCTATGCCTCGGCGCTCACCTATTTCGCGGCGGGTGCGGAACTGCTGAACGACGATGGCTGGACCCGCCGGCATGCGGTGCGATTCGGGCTGGAGTCGGGCCGCGCCCAGTGCGAGTTCCTGTCCGGGCAGGCACCGGTGGCCGAAGCGCGGTTCGCGGCGCTGTCCGCGCGCGCCACGACGACCGTCGAACGCGCCGAGGTCACCTGCTGGCAGGTGGACATCTACGTGGTGCTCGGCCAGCGCGACAACGCCGTCGCCGTTTGCCTCGCCTTCCTCCGTCATGTGGGGATCGACTGGTCCCCGCGCCCGGACGTGGCGGCGGTGCAGGCCGAATACGCGCGTATCCGGTCGCAGCTTGGCAGCCGGCCGATCGATACCCTCATCGACCTGCCGCCGATGGAAGATCCCGCTTCGATCGGAACCGTCGAGGTCCTGATCAAGCTCTTCGTGCCGGCGTCGCATACGGATGCCAACCTCGCATCCCTGACGATCTGCAAGGCGACCAACCTCAGTCTCGAACACGGCAATGCCGATGCCTCGTGCGTGGCCTATACCAACGTGCCCCGGGTGATCGGGCGGCGCTTTGGCGACTACGCGCGCGGCTTCCAGTTCGGGCAGCTCGGCTGCGAACTTGCGGAGCGGCGCGGGCTCGATCACTACGAAGCCCGCACCTACCTGTCCGACGCGCTGTTCGCCCGACGCTGGGCGCAGCCTGTGCGCACCACCAACGACCAGTTGCGCCGCGCCTTCGATGCGGCGAACCGGACCGGCGACGTGCCCTTCGGCGCCTTCGTGTGTAACAGCCTCGCCGCCAACCTGCTGTTTATCGGCACGCCGCTGGCAGATACCCAGGGCGAAGCCGAACGCGGCCTGGCCTACGCGCGGATGAAGCGCTTCGGCCTCGTCATCGACTTCATGGAGACCCAGCTTGCGCTGATCCGGATGCTGCGCGGCCTGACGCCGGTATTCGGCAGCCTGGACGACGCGCAATTCAGCGAAGCCGAGGTCGAGGGCCGCCTGCCCACGGGCTCCATCCTGAACGCCTGCTGGTACTGGATCCGGAAGCTGCAGGCGCGCTATGTGGCCGGCGACCATGCCGGGGCCGTGGAAGCCGCGTCCCGGGCCCAATCGCTGCTGCCGGCCACGCACGGGTTTATCGAGGAGGGCGAGTACGTGTTCTACAGCGCGCTGGCCCGGGCCAGCCTGTGCACCGCCATGCCGCCGGATGACCGGCAGCCACATCTGGACGTCCTGGCTGCCCAGCAGCGCGAACTCCGCATCTGGGCCGATCTCTGCCCGGAGAACTTCGCCGGCCAAGCCGCGCTGGTGGCCGCCGAGATGGCCCGTCTCGAAGGCCGGATCGTGGATGCCGAACGGGGCTACGAGGCCGCCATCCAGCTCGCGCAGGATAGCGGATATGTGCACAATGAGGCTCTTTCCAATGAGCTCGCTTCCCGCTTCTACGCGGCGCGCGGTCTGGAGAAGGTCGCCCGTGTCTATTTGCGGGACGCCCGCTACGGCTACCTGCGCTGGGGCTCGGCCGGGAAGGTGCGGCAGCTGGAGGCTGAATATCCGCACCTGCGGACGGAGGAAGCCGCGCCCGGGGCGACGAACACGATCACCACGCCGGTCGAACATCTCGACCTCGCCACCGTGATCAAGGTGTCGCAGGCCGCCTCGGGCGAAATCGTCCTGGACAACCTGATCGAGATGATCATGCGCACGGCCATTGAACAGGCCGGCGCGGAACGCGGCCTGCTGATCCTGTCGGACGCCTGCGACCTGCGGATCGCGGCGGAAGCCACGACCGGCAGCGACGCGATCCTGCTTGAACTGGGTGCAGCGCCCGTGAGCGCGGCCATGCTGCCGGAATCGGTCCTCTACCACGCCCTGCGCACACGCGAGAACGTGTTTCTCGACGACGCCGTGGCCGAACCGTCCTTTTCCGCCGATCCCTACATTCGCCGGCATCGCGCCCGCTCCGTGCTCTGCCTGCCGCTGACGAACCAGACCAAGCTCATCGGCGCGCTGTACCTCGAAAACAACCTGACCGCCCGCGTGTTTAGCCCGGCCCGGATCGCGGTGTTGAAGCTGCTGGCCTCGCAGGCCGCAATCTCGCTGGAGAACGCCCGGCTGTACCGCGACGTAGCGGAACGGGAAGCGAAGATCGGGCGGCTCGTGGACGCCAACATCATCGGGATCGTGGTCTGGCGGGGTGAGGGAACGATTCTGGACGCCAATGAAGCCTTCCTGTGCATGGTGGGATATGAGCGGGAGGAACTGGTCTCGGGGCGTGTGGGCTGGGACGATCTGACGCCGCCGGAATTGCGCCAGATCAACCACCACGCACAGGCCGAGGTCGAACGGACGGGGCACGCCCAGCCGTTCGAGAAGGCGTACGTCAGGAAGGATGGCAGCCGCGTGCCGGTCATCGTCGGCTTGGCCACGTTCGGAGCCGGCCGGAAGGAAGGCGTGGCATTCGTGCTCGACCTGACCGAGCGCAAGCAGGCGGAGGCGCGGCTCCACCAGGGCGAGCAGCGATACCGCGAAATCCAGGCCGAGCTGGCCCATGCCAACCGCGTGGCCACCATGGGGCAGCTGGCGGCCTCAATCGCGCACGAGGTCAGTCAGCCGATTGCCGCGACGGTGACCAATGCCCAGGCGGCGCTACGCTGGCTGGGCGCCCAGCCGCCCAATCTCGATGAGGTGGGTCTGGCGCTCAGCCGTATCGTCAAGGACGCCAACCGCGCGGGAGACGTGCTCGGGCGCATCCGCCAACTGATCAAGAAGGCGCCGCCGCGCAAGGAGCGGGTGGACATCAATCAGGCGATCGGCGAGGTGGTCGCGCTGACGCGCGGCGAAGCCGACAAGGGCCGTGCCACCGTGCAGGCGGCGCTTGCGGACGGCTTGCCGGGCATCGAAGGCGACCGCGTGGAGTTGCAGCAGGTGCTGCTCAACCTGATCATGAACGCACTGGAGGCCATGGTGGGCATTGACGACGGCGTCCGGCAGTTGCACATCCGCACGGCGCAGGCCGAGGCTGGCACCGTGCTGGTGACGGTGACCGACACGGGGCCGGGCTTTGCGCCGCATGACGCCGACCGCGTGTTCGCGCCGTTCTACACGACCAAGGCCACCGGCCTGGGCATGGGGTTGTCGATCTGCCGGTCGATCATCGAGGCCCACGGCGGCCGGCTCTGGGCGAGCCCGAACCAGCCCCGGGGCGCCGTGGTTCAGTTCACCGTGCCTGCGCAACCGGCTGGGTGACCGCCGGCGTGACAGTCTTGGCGGCGGGGGCGGCTGGCGCCCCGGGCGCGGGCTGGGCCGGTTGGGCCGGCTGGGCCACCGTCGCCTGGGTCCACCCGCCGCCGAGCGCCTTGTACAGGCCCACCCGGCTGGTCAGCCGCGCGAGGCGGATCGTCACCAGCGTCTGCTGGGCGTTGTAAAGCTGCCGCTGCGCGTCGAAGACCCCGAAGTAGTCATCCACCCCGTTCTTGAAGCGGATTTCCGACAGGCGCCGCGTCTCGGTGATTTCCTTTGCCAGTGCCTCCTGGGCAGCGGCCTGACGGTCGTAGGTGCCGCGCGCGGCCAGCCCGTCGGCCACCTCGCGGAAGGCGCCCTGGATGGTCTTCTCGTAGGCGGCCACGTTGATGTCCTTCTGCACCTCGGAGACGGTCAGCCGGGCCTGATTGGCGCCCGCGTTGAAGATCGGCAGGGTGATCTGCGGCGCGAAGACCCAGGCCATGCCGCCCGAGAACAGCCCCGCCAGCGTGCTGCTGGCCGCGCCGACGCTGGCAGTGAGCGAGATGGTCGGGAAAAAGGCCGCCCGGGCCGCGCCGATATTGGCGTTGGCCGCCTTGAGCCGGTGCTCGGCGGCCATGATGTCCGGCCGCTGCTCGAGCACGGTGGAGGACAGCCCGGCCGGCAATTCGGCCACGAAAGCGTTGTTCTCGAAGGGCTGCGGCGCCGGCAGGTCGGTCGGCAGCGGCCCGCCGATCAGCAGCGCCAGCGCATTTTCGTCCTGCGCCACCTGGCGCGTGTATTGCTCCACCCCCACGCGCGCCGTCTCCAGCTGGGTCTGGGCGCGATGCATGTCGAGCTGGGCCATGCCGCCGGCGCGCTTGCTGCGGTCGATCATCTGCGCGGCGTCTTCCTGCACCTTGAGCGTGTCCTGCGAGATCTTCAGCAGTTCCTGATCGGCCCGGAGCGTCAGGTAGGCGCTGGCGACCTCGGCCACAAGACTGATTTGCGCGCTGCGACGCACCTCTTCGATGGCGAGGTACTGTTCCAGCGCTTCGTGCTTGAGGCTGCGCACCCGGCCAAACAGGTCCAGTTCGAAGGTATTGAAGCCCACGCCGGCCGCCCATGCATTGATGACCGGGTCTTGCCCGGGCGGGCGCAGGTCGCCGCTGATGCGCGAACTGGCAAAGCCGGCGCTACCGTTGATGGCCGGGAACTGCGCCGCCCGCTGGATGCGGTACTGCGCGCGCGCCTGATCGATCGACAGCGTGGCAATGCGCAGGTCGCGGTTGTTGGCCAGCGCGAGTTCGATCAGTCGGCGCAGGCGCGCATCGGTGAAGAAATCCTCCCAGCCCAGGCTGGCGGCGGGCGCCTGTGCCTGCGGTGCTTGCGCGGCCTGTCCGGCGGATGCACCGGCGGCCCCGGTTTGATAGGCGGCGCCGGTCGGCCATTGCTGGGGCACGGCCGAATCGGGCCGCTGGTAGGTGGGTTCGAGCGTGCAGGCGGCCAGCGCCAGCGGGAGCAGGGGAACCAGGTAGCGCATCGTCGTGATTTTCTTGGTCATGGTGGTCATCCCGAAAAAGCGCGTCGCAGCAGCTGGGCGATGGCCACGCCGGGCCGGCCGCGGTCTGCGATGTTGTGGGCGGGCTCGCTGAACAGCAGGCGGATCAGTCGGTGGCGGGCGGCCGTGTCGGGGCGCAGTGCCACGCCGGCGAGGTTGCCGCGCGCACGCGCCACGCGGCAGGGCACCCAGCCCAGCGGTTCCAGCCAGATCGCCCCTTCGGCGCCGGCCATGCCGCGCGTGACCGCCGCATTGCCGTCGAGCAGCAGGCCCGCGCCGTTGCAGGAGAGGTCGCGCGTGGTGCCGTGGAATTCGTAGGCCAGGCCATCCTTGCCGTAGAGCCGCAGCACGGCGCGCTCCCGGTGCGGAAAGCGCTCTTCCTTGCGGGGGCGCGGCAGTTCGAAGCACACCAGCAGGGAGGCGAAGTACAGCACCATCGACACCAGCGTCCAGCCGATGTTGAAGGCCAGGCCGGGCGCCGAGCCATCGGCGGCCACGGCGCGCGCCAGCCCCATGCCGGTGAGCAGGAACATGCCGCCGTAGAGCGCGGCGAACTTGCCGTGGATCACCAGCTTCGAGCGGTCCAGCCCCTTGTTGGTGACCTTGAACGGCCGCCCGAACGGCTTGAACACGGCGCTGGCCAGCGTGGCGGTGACCGCCAGCGCCGCCACGATCTGGGTGACCTCGGTGAAGATCGGCATCGCCCGCGAGCCAGTGATCCAGATGCTGTAGGCCCAGTACAGCAGCAGCGCCGGTACGCCATAGGCCAGGAACTGGGCCGGATCGCCATACAGCGTCGGCACGTTGAAGTACCAGTAGAGCAGGGGGCCGGCCAGCAGCATCAGCGTGAACGGGCGGCTGACCCAATGGAGCAGGCCGTGGATGTAGTGCAGCCGCTGCCGCAGCGAGTAGCCGCGCCCGCGCAGGGGGCCGTCGGCAGTGAGCGCCACCTGGATCGTGCCCAGCCCCCAGCGGCTGCGCTGGCTGATGTACTCGGGCAGGCCCTCGGCGGACAGGCCCACGCTGAGCCGCTCGTTGAGCCAGCGCGTGATGTAGCCGTGCGGCATCAGGCGGTAGGTCAGGTGGATGTCCTCGGTGACCGTGCCGGTTGGGAATCCGCCGATCTTGGCCAGCGCGTCGCGCCGCACCACGAACGAGGTGCCGATGCAGAACGCGGTGCCCCAGGCGTCCTTGGCCGGCTGCATCACGTCGAAGAAGGCGCGCTGCTCATCCACCCAGCATTCGGTGGAGCGCAGGTTGTACTGGATCGGGTCGGCGTTGTAGTAGAACTGCGGCGTCTGCACCACGCCGACCACGGGGTCATCGAACAGGCCGATGGTGCGCAGCAGGATGTTCCGGTTCGGCGCGAAGTCCGCGTCCAGCACCATGATGAACGGCGCACCGCCCGCCTCGGCGCTGTGCTGCAGCCCGTTGTTGAGGTTGCCGGCCTTGGCGTGGGCGTTGTCCGGCCGGGTCACGTAGCGCGCGCCAACCGTGCCGCAGAAGGTCTTGAGCCAGTCGCGCCGGGTATCGTCGAGCACCCAGACGCGGAAGTTGGGGTAGTCAATGGCCAGCGCGGCGACGATGGTCTTTTCGAGCACGTCCAGCCCCTCGTTGTAGGTGGCGATGAAGATGTCCACCTGCGGCACCTCGGGGCTGCGGCGCAGCGCCGCCTCGCCGGCATCGGCTGCCGCGCTATGGTCCGAGGTGCGCGTCAGCGTGACGATGGAGATCAGCGTGTAGGCAATCGTCAGGGTCTCGAAGCCGAAGAAGGCGTACGACCACACGCTCGGGAAGTCCAGGCGCCAGTCCGGCAGGGTCTGCGCGCAGCGCCAGACGTAGTAGCACGACAGCAGCACCCCGGCGGCGATGCCGAACAGCCAGCGGTCCGCCGCCCGATGGCGGCTGCCGCGCAGGCACAGCACCGCGATCAGGAAGGCGCCGGCGTTGATCTCCATCAACATCCGGTTCTCGAGAAAATCGGCGAACATCGTCACTCCTTGTTGGCGACATTGGCGGTGTCGGCCTGACGTCCGCCGGGCTGGAACGGATTCCAGCCGGCCGCGGCCAGGATGGCCCACGCGGTGGCCCCGAGGTGGGGCAGGTGGTAGTAGTAGAAATCGTCGGTGGTGCTGTCCGGGCCGATCTGGAGGCCAGTGCGGATGCGGCGCTCGGGCGTGGCGTAGAGGTAGCCCGAGGGCGCCCGCTGGGCCAGCAGCAGCGGCCAGAGCGGGCGGGCCTCGTCCTCGCGGCCCATGGCACGCAGGACCAGCGCGGCCTGTCCGGTGCCTTCCGTCCAGACGCCATCGGGGCTGGCATTGAAGCCGTAGCCGCCGCCCACGGCATGGCGGCTGCGCGTCCAGTCCAGCGCGCGGCGCCAGCCGTTGGCCGATTCGGGCACGGCGATCAGCGGCCATAGCGAGGCATCGAGCGCGGACGGGCCGCCGTTGAGCGTGCGGCCATCGTCGCGCGTGCCGATAACGAAGCGACCTTCGCCGGGCTGCCACATAGCTTCCACGAAGCGCCTGGCGCGGTCCGCGCCGGTGCGCCAACGCGGGTCATTGCTGTAGCGACCCAGCCAGCGGAAGGCCGCGTAGGCATCGACGTTGTGTTCGGTGGACTTCCAGCCCTGCCGCTGCGGCGCGGGCTCATGGCCGAAAAAGCCGCCGATGAAGGCCGCCGGGGCCTCGCTGGCAAATGTCTGCTTGTCGATCCAGCCCATCAGCGTGCCGGCGGTGTCCAGGTAGCGGCGGTCCTGCGTCGATTCATAGACCGCCAGCAGCAGCAGCGCGGCCCAGGCGACGTTGCCGGTGGCCGTGCCCACCTGGTAGCGGTCTTCGAACCATTTCTTGCTCGGCTCGTCCCACCAGCCCGGCAGCGGCACCGGCCCATCGGGCACGGCGCCGGCGCGGTAGGCGTTGCGCACGCGGCCATCGTGGTAATGGCGGTCACGCGTGACGCCGGCCACCACGCCATCGGCAATCCGGCGCGCGGCGGCGGGCTGCCCGCAGGCAATCAGCGCGATGCCGGCCAGCGCGTTGTCATAGACAAAGGCCGACTGGCGCAGCGGGGCGGGCAGGGGCTCGCCACCGGGGGCGGGCTCGTAGCTGCCGAGCATGACCGGGCCCTTGCCGGGCAAGGCGCCGACGCGGGCGGTCAGCGCCTGGCAGGCACCCTCGCGCAATTGTTGGCGGGCCGCATCGGGCGGCGCGGAGGGTGCAGCCATGGCGCAGGGCGGCGTGGCGAGCGCGGCGGCCATCAGGCAGGCCCCCGCGCACGTCAGCGCCGGAGAGGGTAGGGAATAACGCTGCACGGCGAGGTCTCCTTCCTGCGGGCGTGGGGAACGTGGCGGAGGGCCGGATCTGGTCGAACGCAATCGAACGCGGTCGGACTCAGATCAGGCTCTTGAACCACGGGCGATCGAGGCTGACCTTGGCCCAGTGGCCGAGCGCGCAGCGGTCCGTGCCGCTGCCGCTGCTGCCGGGCAAGTCAGGAAGAGGCTTGTTCAGCTTGGCAATCAGATAGATCTCGTTCTTCTCGATGGGCGGGAAGGGCACGAAGTAACGCGCCTGGTCGCCATCGGGGGCGCGCGGCAGGATCTCGGCCACGGCGCCAGACAGCGGCACAGCCACGCCATCGACCTGCACCTTGACCTTTGCCCCGGGCAGGAGGTCCTTGCTGAGGCTGCGCGGGAACACGGCCACCACGCTCGGCTGGGCGCAGTTGGTGGTGCGCATCAGCGTGGCGCCGGCCGCCACGCGCGTGCCCGGCGGGGCGGTCACGTCCTCGACAATGCCGCCGCCATAGGCCTTGATGTCGAGGTTGGAGACGCGCTCCACGCGCTCCTGCTCGGCGGCGACGAGCTTGTCGACCGACTGGCCATACTCCTCCAGCTGCTTGATCTCGGCCTCCAGCTGCACGTTCTCGGCGCGCAACTCCTCCTGCCGTTGCGCGAGCGAGCCCAGCGCGCCATCGGTACTCGACATGTATACCTTGCCGCGCGCCGCCTCACTGCTGCCGCGCGCGGTGTCCAGCTCGGCCTGGATCGCATCCCGGTTGCCAGCCAGCACGGTGAGCTGGTTGCGCGACGCATCGGTATAGGCCTGGCTCACCGCCCCGGCCCACTGCATGGCCTGGTTGCGATTGACCAGGTCGGTCTGCTGGTCGATCTGCTGCTTGGCCACGCTCAGGCGCGCCTCGATGCCGCGCAGCTTGGAGGCGTGCTCGCGCTGCGCCGCCGACTGGTAGCGCTTGATGTCGTCGCCCGTGGATGCCAGCCGCGCCTGGTTGCCCTCGAGCTTGGCCTTGGCGGCTTCATAGCGCTTCTGGTTGTCGAGCTGCTTGCCGAGCAGTTCCACCAGCAGCGAGCGGTCGATGTTGGGATTCTGGAGCGTCATCAGCGACTGCCCCTGCGCGAAGGTGCCGCCCACGGCCACGATCTGCTTCGTCACGATGCCTTCCACCGGCGTGGTGACGAGGTTCACGGGACTGTTCACCACGGCACGCTCGGAAGACCGCGTGAACACGGGCGGGAACATCACCGAGAGGACCACCCAGATGATGAAGGCCACCATCCCATAGCTGGCCAGCCGCGGCACGATCTGCCACAGCGGCCGCAGGCTCAGCGTGCCGCCGCGGCGCGCGACGAGGGGATCGTCGAGCTTGCCGCCGGGCGGGGGTGCAGGGGAGGTGGGCCGGCGCGTCGGCAACGTTGGTTTGTTGTCGGGCTTCTCGTTCTGCATGCCATCCTCCGAACAATAGTCAGCGCCCGCCAAAAACGGGCAAAAGCGTCCCCGCCGCGATGGCCGGAGCGCATCGCGGAAATCGCGGACAAAAGTGCGCCTCGCACGCGGTGTTGGCGCGCGCGCATGCGCAACGTCGTCGTCCCCAGGTAGTTCTTATGCGCGTGGTCCCGGGCGGTTGCTACGCGCCGGAACTGGCTTGTTTCCAGACCGGGCAGGCAGGCCGGTCATTTGAGGGGTCCACCAACGCGGACCGGTACAGCGAGGCGTTACACGCCCATTGATGCTCCGTCACACCATATCGCGGATGGGATCGGCATGGCGTTGCCGGAGCGATTCAAAGGTAGTCAGTTTGACCGGGGCGTGCTGTAAGGAAGTGTAAGGACTGTATATCGCGACACTTAGTACGGCCGTTCGGTTGGCCACGTGCGACAAGGGTCATGCACGCGTCACGTCGCACCATTAATTAAGCGGTGACAGGAGAGCACTGCATCAGGGCATGATGCAATGTCTCGGTGCAGGTGTGATGGCGGGAAGCGTGGGAGGAAATGCACGCGGAACAGCCGCTTGCCGAACGGCGCGTTGACGACGTTGACGATGGCATCGGCCATGATGGACTCCGCGCTTGAATCAGATGATGCCGCCGTTGACGCGGAGGGTCTGCCCGTTGACCCATGCGCCGTCGGGGCCGGCCAGGAAGGCCACGGCACTGGCGATGTCCTCCGGCGCGCCCAGGCGCTCCAGCGGGGCGAGCCGGGCGAGGTTGTCGATGACTTCCTGCGGCTTGCCGTCGAGGAACAGGGCGGTGGCGGTGGGGCCGGGCGCCACCACGTTGACCGTGATGTTCCGGCCGCGCATTTCCTTGCTCATCACGTGCGTCATGGCTTCCACACCGGCCTTGGTGGCGGCGTACACCGCGTAGGCGGGTTGGTACAGGCCGACCACGCTCGACGACAGGTTGATCACGCGGCCGCCGTTACGCAGGCGGCGCGACGCTTCGCGCATCGTGTTGAACGTGCCCTTGAGGTTGATGGCGACCTGGCTGTCGAACAGCGCGTCATCGCTATCGGCCAGCTTCGCCAGTTTCATGACGCCGGCGTTGTTGACCAGGACGTCCACACCGCCGAACGCGGCTTCGGCGGCGCCGAACATGCGCGCCACGGCGGCCGGATCGGCCACATCGGCCTGTTCCGGAATCGCGCGGCCGCCAGCGGCTTCGATCTCGGCCACCAGCGCCTCGGCCTCACGGGCGCTGCCGGCGTAGTTGACGACGACGGTGAAGCCGTCCTGCGCCAGCCGCCGGGCGATGGCGGCGCCGATGCCGCGCGAGGCGCCGGTGACGATGGCGACCTGCTGGTTGGACTTGGCTTGGGTGCTGTTCTGGGTGTTGCTCATGGTTGTTCTCCGGTGTTGGATCACCGCAATCGCTGCGGGTTGAATGCACTATGGGCGATTGGAGGGGATAGATAATCGGTCTAGAATTGCCCGCACTTGTTCTGGCAGGGAAACAATCGGCGGAGGATGGGGTGGACCGGTTTGACGCAATGCGACTGTTTACGCGGGTGGTGGAGCGGCGCAGCTTTACGCTGGCGGCGCACGACATGGAGGTGCCGAGATCGACGGTGACCAAGGTCATCCACGACCTGGAAGGCCGGCTTGGGGTGCGGTTGCTGCAGCGGACCACACGCGTGGTCCGGCCAACGCTGGACGGCGAGGCCTACTACCGGCGCTGCCTGACCATCCTGGACGACATCGAGGACGCCGAGGGCGCCTTCAACGGCACGGTGCCGAAAGGGCTGCTGCGGCTGGAGGTGCAGGGCACGCTGGCGCGCCATTTCCTGCTGCCGGGCTTTCCGGACTTCCTCGCCCGACATCCACACATCCAGATTTCCATGAGCGAGGGCGACCGATGGGTCGATATGGTGCAGGAGGGCGTCGATTGCGTGCTCCGCTACGGCAAATTGCCGGATAGCGAGCTGGTGGCGCGGCAAGTGGCAATGCTGGACCGGCTGACCTGCGCCACGCCGGCCTACCTGGAGCGGTTCGGCACGCCAACAAGCCTGACATCGCTCGACGGGCACCAGATGGTGGGTATCCGATCTGTGACGACGGGCAATGTCACGCCACTGGAGTTCAACGTACGCGGGGAAATGCAGGCGGTATCGATTCCGGCCGCCCTGACCGTGACCGGGACGGAAAGCTACCTTGCCGGGATCAAGCTGGGGTTGGGGCTGGCCCAGGTGCCGCGCTTCCATATCGAACGGGAACTGGCCAACGGCGAACTGGTGGAGGTCATGACGGACATGCCGCCACCCTCGGCGCCCGTCTCGCTGCTGTATCAGCGGTCTCGGCAACTATCGCCGCGGGTGAGGGCGTTTCTAGACTGGGCAGCCCGGGAATTTGCGGAGCGATGCAGAAAAGAGACGGAACATGACTGATTAAGCATATATCCCGTTATTCTTGGCTTCTGGTGATATACCACATACAAAATATTTACAGATGCTGCGACGCATCATATAATGGAAACTCCTAAACGCAGTTGGAGTGCTTCATGGAAGTCGCAACCCTCTTCGCCCTTGCCGTCGCGTTCCTGTTCTCGGGCGTCAGTGTCACCATGGCCATCGCCGATATCGTTGATCCCAAAGGGGAACGGGGCGCCGCAGGGGAACTGGTGGACGTGCGGATTGGCTAAAACTGCATGTGTTGCGGCAGCATTACATTGGTTACGATTGTGTCACTTATCTGATACAACTTCGCCACTAAGCTCCGGATACCCACAACAGAAGAGGTATCCAAAATGGCGCGACACAACATATATGGCGGCGTTGCCCTGAGCCTGGGCGGCGCCGTGCTGCTGGCCGCATGCGGCGGCGGTGGCGGCGATGATCCGCCTACACCCGGGCCGGCCAATGGCACGCTGCGCGTTCAAATGACCGACGCACCGGCGTGTGGCTACGACCATGTCTATGTGACCGTGAATCGCGTGCGTGTCAACGGCAGTCCGGATGCGGACGACAATGGCTCGGGTTGGGTCGATATCCCGGTCAGTCCGGCGCAGCGGATCGACCTGCTGTCGCTGACAAACGGCGTGCTGGCCACGCTCGGCCAGACCGCACTGCCAGCCGGCAACTATCAGCAGATTCGCCTGGTTCTGTCGCCAAATAGCGGCAACGCGCTGTCGAACTCGGTGGTGCCTACCGGCGGGGCCGAAACCGCGCTCGACACCCCGAGCGCTGCGCAAAGCGGCTACAAGATCATCCGCCCGTTCACGGTGGCACCCGATACGCTCACCGACCTGATCCTCGACTTCGACGCCTGCAAGTCCGTGGTTCCGCGCGGCAATGGCGGCTACAACCTGAAGCCCGTGGTCACCGCGCTACCGGTGGTGGTCAGCGGCAAGGTGTCCGGCGCACTGACGCCGGCCCAGGCCGGCGCTACCGTCTACGCGGAGCGGGGCGGGGTGGTGGTCAAGGCCACCGTCGCCGATGCCAATGGCAATTTCGTGCTGTCGCCGATCGAGCAAAGCACCTCATCGGGCAACGTGGACGTGGTGATCGTGCCAACGGGCCGCGCCACCGGCATCGTTCGCAGCGTACCCGTGGTCGCCGGCAGCAATACCGTGGTATCCACCCAGGGCGCGCCGATCGACCTGCCTGTCTCCACGATCCGCACGGTCTCCGGCACCGTCTCGCCAGCCAGCGCCCAGGCGAGCCTCCGCGCCATACAAAACACGTCCGGCCAGAACTTCACCATCAGCACCACCTTCGCCAACGTGACATCGGGGGCCTACAGCATGGCGCTACCGGCTGCCGCACCAATGGTCGGCACCTATTCGACGACGCTGCCCATCCCGCTGACCGCCGCCAGCACCGCGGCCGGCAAATACACGATCGAAGCCACCAGCATCAACGGCCCGATCCAGACCCAGCCAGCCGACGTGAGCGCCGGCAACGTGGGCGCTAATTTTGCGTTCTGAGGGTTGATGGGCTGATGAGTGGAATGAAAAACCCGCCGATTTGTTGAAAGTGGCGGGTTTTTCGTCGTTCGGGGTGGGGAGGGCTGGTTTGGTGTCGTCGATTTGCATAATTTTGTTACCGCAAGCTCCCCAGCCCGGTTCACGCCTGATTCATTTCATGGTTCTGCCCGCGATGGTTTGCTGATCGTAGGGTGACTACCGGCGGTCCATTCTTCAAGACCGCCGAGCAGATACGTTGCGTCGAACCCCATCGCCTCCAGCAGTGCTGCGCAGTTGCGGCCGACCTCATGGCCGCGGACGCAATAGACGACCACGGGGCGGGTCGCGTCGAGGCTTGGAGCCCAGTTGCCAGGCTCATCAGGATCGCGCCAGATGGCGCCGGCAATCATCTGCCCACTCGCGTCGAACGCGGCCTTGCGTCGGACGTCGATCAATTGCGGTGAGCCGGAGGTCTGCAAGGCGGCGACAAGTTCAAGGGAGGAGATGGCATTTGGCATGAGAGAACCTGCTTCGGACATTGGCATACCTGGCAGCCTGTGGGCTTGCCAGCGGTTTCGCTTCGTCGTTCATCGTGTGTCCTGTTCGGGTTCGGCCTTTCAGTGATGCAGCAGCGGAAAGGCGACCAGTCCGATCAAGGCGGCTCCGGCGACGATCATAGGCTCCGGCAATTTCCTGAAACTCAGCAGCAATGCGACGGTGACAAGCGCCAGCAATGCAGTCGGGATATCCACGATTGAGCGCTTGGCCAGCACGATGACTGCCCCGGTAATGGCGCCGATGGCGGCTGCCGTGACCCCATCCACGAATGCAAGGATGGCAGGCAGCTTGCCGTATTTCTTGAAGTAGGGCGCCGGCAGGATGGTGAACAGGTAGCACGGCAGGAAAGTGGCAGCCGCCGCCACACAGGCACCGGGCAGCCCCGCCACAAGGTAGCCAATAAAGCCGACGGTGATGACAACCGGGCCGGGCGTGATCATGGCTACCGCTACGGCATCGACAAACTGCTTGTCGTTCAGCCAGTGATGTTCGGTCACCACGCCACCGTACAGGAACGGCACGATCGCAAGTCCGGAGCCGAAGACGAATGCACCGGCCTTGGCAAAGAACACACCGATTTGCGAGAGCAGCGGCCAGTCCACGGTACTCAGCATGCCGCTTGCCGCCGGCAATGGAGGTGCCGCTATCGGGTTGAGCTTGCCTTGCCGCAGCCATTTCGGCGGCGCACGCCAGAACCAGACCAATATCCCGGCAGCGAGGAACAGCCACGCGACCTCCGATTCGGTGATCACCGTGACGGCCACGAGTATCAGATAGACGAACCACAGCAGCTTGTCTTTGCCTACGTTCTTCCTGGTGAGCTTGTAGGCGCTGATTGCGATGATGCCGATCACCGCCGCGCCCACGCCGTAGAACACCGACTGCATCCAGGTTAGACCGCCGAAGCGGACATAGGCCCAGCCGAGCGCCAGCACCATCAGGAATGATGGCAGCACGAAGGCGACACCAACGAGTGTGGCACCGAGGATGCGGTAGTGCACGTATCCGAGGTAGATCGCGAGCTGAGCGGCGAGCGGGCCCGGCGCCAGTTGCGCGAGAGCAAGCCCCTCCTTGTAGTCAGCATCGGTAATCCACTGCCGCGCATCGACGAGATCCCGGTGCATATAGCCGGCAAGCGCCACCGGACCGCCGAATCCCAGGGTGCCGAGTCGCAGGAAGTACATCACCAGTTGCCGCAGCGTGTAACGGGGGCGTTCGTTTGCAGGAGAGGCGGAGGCGGGTGGCTGGGGCGAGTTCATGTTGTCTTGCGTGGGAGACGTCCGGAAACTTGGGAACAGGCAACGACCTAGCGTTTGCGCGAGCTGGAAAAGTGCGTGTAAAGCGAGTCGAGGACGGCCCCGACTTCCTCCAGCAGCGCATCGTCATCGGGCAGGCGCTCGCGTGTGCCCGCCAGTACCGCTTCGAAACCACTGGCCTCCGCAACGGGCGCGCCGCCGATGTCGAGCACGTGAACCATCTGGCCCAGGCGCGCCAGTCCCTTGTTCTCGTCCAGCCCGAAGCTCGCGAGCAACACCTCGAAGGAAACGCGGTCGCCGACATGCGTGAACGTCGCGCCATCGAAGTCGAACCCCAATGCTTCCTCCGGGCATTGGCGAATGTCCTCCAGCCAGAGGAAGGAGGCGTGGGGGTCGATAAAGCGCCGGATCAGCCAGGCACAGGCAACACGGTCCACCCAGAGGTGCTGTCGTGTTGCCCAGCGTCGCCCCTGGTATTGGGTTGGGTCGCGCCTCGGAATCGTGCCCGCGATGCCCTGCGGTTCGCCTGGCGAAAGCATGATGTCGATGGCTGCATTGAAATCGCGCCACTGTGCTTCGGCACGGACCGAGGCTTCATTCGGGAAGTAATCAATCTTGCGGATCGCATCGTATCCGCGACCGTACCGGCGAGCCATGCGCAGGAGGTCTGCTTCGTCTGTCTCCGCCCACGTCGCCCGAGCACTGGAGAGTTCTGCCATCCAGTCTGCGTATTCGGGAGCCCGATCGAACAACGCGCGGTACTCGGTATCTTGCTGTGTGTCGGTGGCCTGGACGGAAAGCGTCCAGACCTTGCCATCCTCGCTGGCCGCGTCTGTGGCCAGGGCCTGCAACGGTTCTCGCAAGCCTGCGATGTCGGGCAGCAAATAGACCCCGTCACGTAACGCAGCCGCACCGAACGCCTTGATGCCGCGCCAGAAGCGCATGCGCGCGGTAGCGGCCGATGTGGGTAGGCTGACCACCAGCACTACCCAGGGGGAAGGGAATTGAAGAGCAGTCATGCGCCCAGCTTAGTGGGTCGTAGGTGCCGCTTCAATGTTGTAGAGATCTCTACGATCAAATCGGGGCGGCAGATTGATAAGTGGTTAATTCACCACATTATTCTTCACGGGCTCGCGACAAGAAACATTCCCAGCGATGCCGGCTTGATCTGGTTGGCTTTAGTGGCTCTCCCTGCAACGGGAGATTGTTGCAGCCGTGTGAGTTTGAGCGAGCCCGGGGAGATCCGTATTATATTTAACATAATACGCATTATGTGTGTGATTGATGTTGGCGCTAAATAGTAATGTCGTATCTGAGCCAAATAGAAATGTCGCCCCCTTAGCCAAGGCTGGCATTCTGGCGGTTTCCCGTCTGCGCAAGACCGGAGGCCGCCATGCCGATGCCCGAGTCCATCACG